>CAZRNC010000167.1:0-6522 GCA_964601285.1 uncultured Thermomicrobiales bacterium
GCCTAGTCCAGATACCCCTTGAGCGTCCGGCTGTAGCTCGGATGCCGGAGCTTGCGGAGGGCCTTTGCCTCGATCTGGCGGATGCGTTCGCGGGTGATACCGAACTCGCGGCCGACTTCCTCAAGCGTCCTGTAACGGCCATCGTGGAGGCCAAACCGCAGGACGACTATCTTTCGCTCGCGCTCGGTCAACTTGTCCAGCGCATCGCCAATCTGCCGCTTGAGCAGGCCCTGGGCGGCAAGTTCGATCGGCGGCATGATCGTGTCATCTTCGATGAAGTCGCCAAGGAAGGCGTCGCCATCAAGACCGACCGGTGCCTCGAGCGAAACCGGATGCCGGGCCGCATCGAGCACCTGACGGATCTTCTCTTCCGGAACATCCATCGCTCGAGCGATCTCGGAGTAGGACGGTTCGCGCTCGAAAATCTGCTGCAAGCGATGACCGGTCTTCTTGATCCGGTTGATTGTTTCGCCGACGTGAACCGGAAGACGGATCGTCCGGCTCTGGTCGGAAATGGCACGCGTGATCGCCTGCCGGATCCACCAGGTCGCGTAGGTTGAGAACTTGAACCCGCGCTTGTAATCAAACTTGTCGGTGGCCTTCATCAGGCCGATGTTGCCTTCCTGGATCAGATCCAGGAACGACAGGCCACGGCCCATGTACTTCTTGGCAACGCTGACCACAAGCCGCAGGTTAGCCTGAATCAGGTGTTGACGAGCGAGTTCGCCATCCTCACGGTCGGCAACCAGCTCGGCCTTCTCCGAAGCGGAGGTGTAATCACCTGCTTCGAGACGTGCAACAGCCGCCAGTCCGCGGTCCATTCTGGTCGCCAGCCAAACTTCTTCCCGCATCGTCAGGAGATCCGTCTCACCGATTTCCTGCAGGTAGAGCCGGACAGAATCGCCGGCACCGCCAGCGGCACTATCGACCATTTCGGCGCGGTTGATCAGATAGTTGTCAACCTGAGGTTCGAGTTTTCCATTGGTAGGTTCACCGGAGGACCTGAGTGAAATTGAGCGAAGGTGGGAAAAATGCGAACGGCCGTTGCCGTTGGATGAGGGCGCGGGGGCGGAATCGACCACATCGATCTCGTGATCAAGCAGCGATTGCCAAAGCTCATCGACCGTGGAGATGTCGTTCTCCAGATTGGGGTAGGCTGCGAGAATGTCGTCGGATAGTAGGAATCCCTGCGCTTTGCCTTTATCAATAAGGCTCGTTACCACTGGCGCTTCTCCCTCCCGAAAGCAACCCGGTGTCCCACCGATGAGGCACAATACAGGTAGCAAAAACACGCCCGACCCAATGTGGTCCCAGCCTCGTTGGATTGTCGATGTTTTTGGTTGTACCCGTAAAGTCCCGGTGAGAGTTCTGCTCTTCGGGCAAGTATATGCCAGAATTGCCCAGATTTCAATAGATCGGACGGATTAGTATCGAAATTCATTCACGATCCACGGCGGAATCGGCTGGAGCAGTAGTGTGAGAACCCTCGGAGTTGACCCAGGAACGGCGATTCTCGGGTTCGGAATTGTCGATGGAGAGCAGGACCCGACGATCGTGACGGTCGGCGCGATCCGCACTGGATCGAAAGAAGCGATGCCGGTCCGCCTCAAGCAACTGCATGACCACCTGACAGCAACCATCCTCGAGTTCCATCCGGATGTCATGGCCGTCGAGCAGCTCTTCTTCTCCAGGAATGTCACCAACGCGCTGTCAGTTGGCCAGGCCCGTGGTGTGGCCCTGCTTGCGGCTGCACAGCACGGCCTGCCCGTGTATGAGTACAAACCGGCCGAAGTCAAACTCACCGTCGCCGGCCATGGCGGGGCAGACAAGTTTCAGATTCAAACGATGGTTCAAATGATCCTTGCGCTCGAAACGCTACCAACACCGGACGATGCCGCAGATGCCCTGGCGGTTGCGATCTGCCACGTCTACTCCAGCCGGCTCAACCGGATCGCCGGTATCTCCTGATGAGTGGACGCGCCGGAAAGATCCGGGCCGATGAACTGATTGTCCAGCAGGGACATGCAGAGTCACGTTCCAAGGCGCGAGCGATGATCCTCGCTGGTGACGTCCGCATCGGCGACCGGATCATTGACCGCCCGGCTGAGTTGCTTCTGCCTGAAACCTCGTTCACAGTCGCTCAGCCTCCACCCTACGTCAGTCGAGGTGGATTCAAACTGGAACACGCATTGGACTCATTCGGAATCAGCGTAGATGGTCTGATCGCTGCCGATCTCGGCGCGTCGACCGGCGGTTTCACAGACTGCCTGCTTCAGCGGGGCGCTGTCAAGGTCTACGCGATTGATGTCGGTTATGGACAACTGGACTACCGGCTCCGGCAGGACGAACGGGTTGTCGTCATGGAGCGACAGAATGCGCGCTATCTGGAGTCTTTGCCTGAGTCAGTCGACCTGGTGACCATCGACGTTTCCTTCATCTCGCTGTCGCACATCCTCGGAACTGCGGCCAGGCTGATCAAACCGGATGGCAAGGTTATCTGCCTGATCAAGCCACAGTTTGAAGCTGGCAAAGATGGAGTCGACCGCAAAGGCGTCGTCCGCGAGGACCGGGTCCGCCAGCAAGTCGTCCGAAATGTCATCGGATTTGCGCAGGAGATCGGCCTTGGGGTGCGCGGCCTCGACCGCTCGCCACTCGTTGGGCCGGCCGGCAATGTTGAATTCCTCGGTGCATTTCAGGCAGGGGCGGACAGGATCGATGTCGAAGCGCGGATCGCGGAACTATTCGCCGGCAACCGTTGATTTGACTCGTTCCCGTAGCTGTCGTGCAGCGGCGCCTGGTGTAACTTCCCGATCCAGCACTGCCTGAACCATCTTCTCGCCATCCGCACTATCGAGGTGCGACACCAGTTCGCGTTCCAGTTCACTGCGGGCAAGCCGGCGTACTTCATCACGCACCCGGAAGCGCCGTCGCCGTTCCCCTTCGCCGCTTTGAACCAGGTACTCGCGATGCCGGTCGATCTCATCAACCAGTGTTGCGATGCCAGTTCCGTCGGTAGAGACGGTCGGAACAATTGGCGGAGTCCAGGCGAGATGTCCACGGAAGCGCAGCATCGTACGCAGGTCGCGCTGGAGTGTCTTTGCGTCTGGCATGTCCGCCTTGTTGACAACGAGGATGTCGGCGATTTCGAGGATGCCGGCTTTGATCGACTGGATTGAATCGCCCAGTCCTGGCACTTGCAGGAGTAGGGTAGTATCTGCTGCCGCGGCGATGTCGACTTCATCCTGACCGACACCAACTGTCTCCAAAAGGATCACATCGAATCCAAATGCATCAAGTGCCTGGCTCGCACGCCCAGTCGATAGATTCAGCCCGCCGCACTGCCCACGCGTTGCCATCGACCTGATGTAAACACCATCGTCGTCCCACGTTTCGAGCATGCGAATCCGGTCGCCGAGAGTTGCGCCACCGGAAAGAGAACTGGACGGATCGACAGCCAGCACACCAACCGTCAAACCTCGCGACCGTAGCTCCAGGATCAACACATTGACCAGGGTGCTCTTTCCAGCTCCGGGCGGACCGGTTACACCGACGATCCGGCCGTGCCCGGTTTCACGGTATAGCTCGTCCAGCGCCTCGTCGGCACGGGGATTTCCGTTTTCGATCCAGGTCAGCAGGCGTGCAAGAGCGCCCCGTTCACGATTGCGGAACCGGGCGACGATAGAATCGGCAGACATGTGCGGCTACTTGCTCCGATCCGGGGCGTTATCGCGAATGTAATCGGCAGCTGCGCTGAGCGGCGTGCCCGGACCAAACACCTCGTGGACACCCATTGCCTTCAACCGGTCTCGATCAGCATCGGGAATCGTCCCACCGGCGACAACGAGAACATCATCCAGTCCCGCGGTCTGGAGTCCTTCAAGAATCGCCGGAAAGAGTGCCAGGTGTGCGCCCGACAGAATCGACAGACCGACAACATCGACGTCTTCATCAACGGCAGCCCGAACGATCATCTCCGGTGTCTGGAAGAGCCCGGTATAGATGACTTCCATGCCGGCATCGCGCAAAGCGTGGGCGATGACCTTGGCACCACGGTCGTGACCATCAAGCCCGGGTTTGGCAACTAGAACCCTGATCGGCGCGGTTCGGGTTGTCGCATCACTTGCTGTCATCAGTTACCCGCCATCACGAGTACGCATAGAATCCGCGACCCGACTTCCGGCCCAGGTGCCCGGCGTTTACCATGCGCCGCAGCAGCGGGCAGGGCCGGTACTTCGGGTCGCCCAGGTCACGGTGGAGCACTTCCAGAATGTCGAGGCAGACATCCAGCCCGATCAGGTCTGCCAGCGCCAGCGGCCCCATCGGGTGGTTCATCCCCAGTTTCATCACCTGGTCGATATTCTCTTTCGAGGCGACGCCTTCCATCAGGCAGAAGACCGCCTCGTTGATCATCGGCAGCAGCACGCGGTTCGAGACGAAGCCCGGATAGTCGTTGACTTCGACCGAGGTCTTGTCCACCCGGGTAGTCAGTTCGGCAACGGCAGCGACCGTTTCATCGTTGGTCGATGCACCGCGAACGACCTCGACCAGTTGCATAGCCGGCACTGGGTTGAAAAAGTGCATCCCAACGACCTGCTCCGGCCGGCCGGTGGCCGCGCCGAGCATCGTGATCGAAATCGAGGAAGTGTTGGATGCAAGAATCGCATGATCGGGGGCAAGCTCATCAAGCTGCTTGAAGAGATTCCGCTTCAGTTCAGCTTGCTCACTAATCGCCTCAATCACCAGATCTGCGGCACGCACCGCGTCCATTTGGGTGGACGTGTCAATTAGGCTGATCGCGAGACCACGGTCATCATCGGTCATCCTGCCCCGGTCGACAGCTCGGTCGAGGTTCTTCTCGATGTTTGCAACGCCTTTGGCAACCTGTTCCGAAGACTGGTCGATCATTGTGACGACGACACCGGCCTGCGCCAGCACCTGGGTGATGCCGCTTCCCATCGTCCCGGCACCAATCACCGCGACCCTCGTAATATCCATCCTTTTGCTCCCCCATTCCGGACGCATCCGGGGTCTCAAAACACGTTGAATCCCGGTCGCCCCATCCCCCGATTATAGGCTTCTGCTTCGCCGGCTATTGCGGAGTGCCGGTAACCCGCAGAATCTCACCGCCCGTGATGTCGGTGATATAGACCGCTCCTTCACCATCTTCTCCGAACGAGCTAACCATGCCTGGAATCTGGAAAACGTGCTGCATCTGCCATGCACCTTGCTCATCCTGCCATCCAGCCCAGACATTGCCGCTACAGTAATCTCCGAAGAAATACGCTCCGTTGAGTTCCGGTATCGAAGCATCACGGTTGACATAGCCACCAATCACGACACAGTTGCCATTCTGATAGGTGGGGTAAGTCAGCACCGGCATCCTTAAGCCGGCCGGGTCGCAATCGCCCGGCCAGTCGGACCAGCACTGGGATCCCTCGAACATCGGCCAACCGAAGTTCTGTCCGGATGGTTCACCTGCCGGCAGGAAGTCGATCCATTCCTCAGTGAACTGTCCAGGCCCGCCAATGTAGAGGTCGCCCGTGCCCCGGTCGAATGAGAATCGCCAGGGGTTGCGCAGTCCATATGCCCAAACTTCAGCCAGCGCACCATCTGTCCCGATAAACGGATTATCAGGCGGAATGGCATAGGGCGATCCACCGTCGACATCAATTCGCAAGATCTTGCCGTAGACGGAACCCAGATCCTGCGCCTGGAATTGAAGTTCTACGGCTGTTCCACCGGTTCCAGTGCCGATGTAGAGATACCCGTCCTCACCAAACAGCAGCATGCCGCCCTGAAAATTGACCTCTGGTTGAGGGTAGGCCAGCATGATCATCTCACTGTCGCGGTCGGCAGTGCCGTCTGGCCCAACCGTGAACCGAGAGTAGACGTGGGCACCATCAACACCATTGTAATGGACATAAAAGTATCCATTGTTTGCAAAATCAGGATGGAACGCCAGCCCCAGCATCCCTTGCTCGTGCTCGTAAACGAACACGCCGGTCTGGATTACCCGATCGCGGATATCCAGCACCATCGAACCATCGAGCCGCTTGATCGTGCCGGTCTTCTCCAGCACATAGACGACACCGTTGGCATGCGTGACAAACACCGGCTGATCAAATCCGCTGCCGACCTGTTCGAATGAGATGTTGACAGCATCCGGATTGAAGCGGGACGGCGGTGGGGATTCCTCGACCGTCGGCTCATCCTCTGGAGGTTCGGAAGTCGGAGTGGCATCTTCCGCAGGCGGTTCGGTGGGGGATGACTCCGTCTCTTCAGGTTCAGCTGGCTCCGTCGCCGTTGCGTCCGGAACAGGCTCATCGGTTTCGGTAGGAACACCTTCTTCGGTAGAGGTTGGATCGGTCACTGATGTCGCATCAGCAGGCGAGGTCGCGCTTGCTGCCGGCGTCTCATTCTCCGCTTCCTGGGTCAGGTCGTCAGACAACCTGTCCGGTCCGCTACAGGCCGCCAGAAGCAGCAGAACGCTGAATGCAACAGCCACGAAGAATACATATCGGG
>CAZRNC010000168.1:0-6486 GCA_964601285.1 uncultured Thermomicrobiales bacterium
CAGGCGTTCAGCGAATATGTCAAGGTCGCACAAGCTGCCCTGTAAGGTAGCCGAATCATGACCAGCGGGTTTGAAAGCGCCGACCATATTTCGAGCGCAACCAACACGCTGGTCAAGTTGGTTCGACAGCTTGCTACCCGCCGGAGGGCACGTCACCGCGAAGGTCTCTTCCTGATCGAAGGCGAACGCGCTCTGCGTGGCGCGCTCGAGAACCAGGTTACCTTCCAATCAGTTCTGATTAACCACGAGCGCCGGGACCAGTTGGACCCGGCGCTCGCTGATCTTCTGGAACAATCCGGCGCACGCATCGCGACGCTTGATGCGGCGCTCTACCGGTCCATTTCCGATGCGGAACACCCGCAACCAGCACTCGGCGTCGCCCGGATTCCCGATCATCAATTCCCGCAAGCATCTACGGCGATCGTTGCCCTGGATGCTGTGCGTGATCCTGGAAATCTCGGCACGATTATCCGGACGTCTGCCGCCGCGGGTGTCGATGGAATCGCCCTGCTGCCGGGATGTGTCGATCCTTACAATCCGAAGACCGTACGGGCTTCAGCTGGCGCAATTGCCACAATTCCTGTGCAGCCGGTTGCGGATATCGTCACTCTTACCGGCCAATGTTTCCAGCAACCTGATTCGGTGCTTGTGCTGGCGGCAGATGCGGATGGGGAGCTTGACTTCCGTGAAGTGGACTGGACACAGCCGCTGATCCTGGTCGCCGGCAGTGAGGCACATGGCCTTACCGACGCCGCCCGGCAGGCTGTTGGAACGACGGTCCGGATTCCGATGAACCCGGGAGTCGAATCGCTCAATGTTTCGACTGCAACAGCTGTGCTTCTGTTCAAAATGTTTGAGAGAAGACACCCGTTTAAATCGTGACTTTTCAACGTACGGACGCGGGATTCGCCAACGAAAACCTGATACAGTATGGTATAGTGCCGCGGAGGCACGGGCCGAATGTCTGAAATCATTCTGGCACGGCCATAGGAAAGGAAGGAAGTTATTATGCGGAAACAGGACCTGATCAAGGATGTTGCCCAGCGTGCGAATCAGCCGGAGAGTGTTGCCGGTGCGGTCGTGAACGCAACGTTTGACTCGATTCGTGACAGCCTGGCAAGTGGCGAGGAAGTTACCATCACCGGGTTCGGTTCGTTCAGGATCACCGAGCGTGCTGCACGCGAGGGCCGCAACCCGCAGACGCGCGAGCGCATTGTCATCCCGGCCGGCAAGAGCCCATCATTCCGCCCGGGCACCCAGCTCAAGCGCGCCGTGAGCGGTGAAGAATAGACCCAGGTCATAGATCCCACGACAAGAAAACACCGCCTGCCGGATTCGGCAGGCGGTGTTTCATTTCATAGATGTATCCGCCTAAACGCTCTTACAGGTCCAGATTCTCGACCTCGCGTGCGTGGGTCTGGATGAACCGCTTGCGTGGCGGGACGCTGGCACCCATCAGCATGTCGAACGTCTCGTCGGCACTGATCGCGTCTTCCAGTGTCACCTGGAGCAACGTCCGGGCGTTGACGTCCATCGTCGTCTCCCAGAGCTGGTCGGCGTTCATCTCACCCAGACCCTTGTAGCGCTGGATGTCGAACCGCTCGCCCTTGTACTGCTCCATAATTGCGTCGCGCTCGGCGTCGTTGTACACCCAGTGGACGTTGGAGCCCTTCTGGATGCGGTAGAGCGGCGGCTGGGCAATATAGAGATGACCGCCGGTGATCAGCTCTTCCATATGCCGGAAGAAGAACGTGAGCAGCAATGTCCGGATATGAGCGCCGTCGACGTCAGCATCAGTCATGATGATGATCCGGTGGTAGCGCAGCCTGCTCACGTCAAACTGATCGCCAATCGAGGTGCCGAGCGCGGTGATCAGCGTCCGCACTTCCTGGTTCTGGAGCATCTTGTCCAGCCGGGCCTTCTCAACATTCAGAATCTTGCCCCGCAGCGGCAACACCGCCTGGTAGCGCCGGTCGCGGCCCTGCTTGACCGTACCACCGGCGGAATCACCCTCAACGATGTACAGCTCGGACTTGGCCGGGTCTTTCTCGCTGCAGTCTGCCAGCTTGCCCGGCAGGGCGAACGTATCCAGCGAACCCTTACGCTGCACCAGTTCACGCGCCTTGCGGGCCGCCTCGCGCGCCCTGGCGGCTGTCAGACACTTCTCGACAACACGCTTGGCGGCCTGTGGCTGCTCTTCCAGTTGCTGGGCCAGCAATTCATTGACGACAGACTGCACAGCGCCGGCCATGTCAGCATTGCCGAGCTTGCCCTTGGTCTGCCCTTCAAACTGCGGTTCCGGCAGCTTGACGCTGACAATTGCTGTCAATCCCTCACGAACGTCGTCACCACTCAGGTTGACTTCGTTCTCCTTGATGATGCCGTTCTTGCGGGCGTAATCATTGATCGTGCGGGTCAGGCCAGCCTTGAACCCGCTCAGGTGCGTGCCACCGTCGATCGTATTCACATTGTTTGCAAAGGTATGGGTCGACTCGCCGTAGCTGGCGTTGTACTGCAACGCGACCTCGACGATATAGTCGCCGACTTCACGCTTCATGTAAAACGGTCGCGGGTGGATTGGCGTCTTCGACTTGTTCAGATGGCGGACGTACGAATTGATCCCACCTTCGAAGTAGAAGGTGCTTTCCATGTCTGCGCGCTCGTCAACAAACGTGATTCGCAGACCGGCCGTCAAGTAGGCCATCTCCCGGAAACGCTGTGCAAGCGTGTTAAAGTCGTATTCGAGCGTATCGAAGATGGTCGTGTCCGGCATCCAGTGCTGGGTTGTGCCAGTGTCGTCCTTGTCAACCGTGCCAACCTTCTTGACTGGTCCGGTCGGGATACCCTGGCGGTACGATTGGCGATGAAGCCCACCATTCTGACGCACCTCGGTATGACACCACTCGGAGAGGGCATTTACGACCGAGATACCGACGCCGTGCAGACCACTCGACATCTTGTAGCCGTCACCGCCGAACTTGCCGCCGGCGTGCAGGATCGTCATCGCGGCTTCCAGCGCCGATTTCTTCGTTTTGGGATGTTTGCCAACCGGAATACCCCGGCCGTCGTCCTGAACCGTCACCGACCCATCGTTGTGGATCGTGATCGAAATCTGCGTGCAGTAGCCACCAATGGCTTCATCAATGGCGTTGTCCACCACCTCGTAGATCAGGTGGTGCAGCCCTCGTAAGTCAGTGCTGCCGATATACATGCCGGGACGCCGCCGGACTGCTTCCAGTCCCTCAAGGATCTGGATGCTGTTCGCGTCATACTTCGGCGCTTTGGTTTCTTTCCTGGTTTCAACAACTTGTGCCACGATGCAGGCAACCCCTCTTATGCTTGACCAGTTGCGGATATGTGCCGCATGCGGTCCCGATAAAACACCATGGTGGCGGCGATCACTCCGGTTGAGATGATGGCATGGCCAACAATTGCAACCGCCACTCCTGCCGGCTCGGCAATCAACATTCTCCAGACCTGTGGAAAGCCGGTCGTAAGCAGGATGTAGACAACGATCATTCCCAATGAGTTCCAGCTATCGTTCCTGACAACCCGGTAACTGGATCGAAGTGCAACGAGCGGACCTGTCTGGTCCATGAACATTGCCTGGATCGAAAAGAAGAAGAGCACAAATGCCCACGATGCCGGCAGAAACAGCATCAGGAACAACCAGATCGATGTCCCTGCGCCGACGATCTCTGATGCAATAAGACCGGCGATGAGCGGCCAGAACACCAGCAATCCGAGTGCCCCGATGGTCAAATACCAGCCGGCCAGTCGAAACGCGCCATTGGCAGTACCCTGCCCCGGCCGGCGATGTGTGCCGGAAACTGCGTTAGCAATCGCTTGCAGGTACTCCGAGGCGAGCAACAGCCCGACCACCAGTATCAACAGACCGACAATTGCGACACTCCACGCTCCGGCTGAAAACGTCGGCTGCCAACTATCCAGCCTCCAGGAACCTTCCGGGAGAGTAGAGACAAACGACGGCAACCGGGTCGAAGGCATCCTCAGGACAGCCAGTTCTGTAATGTTGTCAATCCAGGTGTCCTCCACAAAGGTTGCGATCCGGCCCGATGTCAGATCTCTCGATCGAAACCACTCGGCCATGCTGAGCGAAAGCGGACGGGAAGTGATGTGAACTCCCAGCCAGAGATAGAGATCCAGCAGCACCGGCGGAACAATCAGCCACGGGCGGGAAAGCAAAGCTTCGTAACCCAAACCAATCGTGTCGATGACACCAGGCGGGCGATTTGGAAATTCGGGGACAGATTCACGATCGTCGCGCCGGTTCCACATCCGCCGTTCCTGCCGCTATGACCACCCCAGCTCATCAAGTTTGTCCTCGTCGATTCCGAAGTAGTGCGCGACTTCATGAATCACCGTAGTGCGAACCTGATCGGCAATCTCCTCGCCGCTCGAACAGGCTTCCTCGATCACCGCCTGAAAGATAGTGATCTTGTCCGGCGCGACAATGGAATATCCACTGTCTCGCTGGGTGAGCGGAATGCCCTCATAGAGGCCAAAGAGGCTGCCGCTGGTAATGCCCAGTTCATCCAGTTGCCGTTGTGTCGGCCGAGGCTCGATGACGACATCAATGTTATCCAGGACATTCAGGAAGGTTTCCGGCAACGAATCAAGCACATCAACGACGAGCTGCTCGAACTCGTTTTCTGTCAATCGCACCACGCAAAGTCCATCCTGTCCTAACCTGCAAATTATACCATTTTCCCCATTCGTACGCGAATTCCGGGGCATGGCAGGGATAGGCTTGTCAACAGGACAAAGGCGGGTTAGCCGTTGAGGATCGCAGCAACCATCAGACCCGCCAGCAAGCTGATCAGGGCGACCGTCAATCCGTGCTGACCGTTCTCCGCAGCGAGGTACAGGAGCAGCGAAACGGCGGGGATCCCCACCAGCAATCCGATGTTGCGTGTGCGTTTCGATGGCAGACTCATACCAGCCAGCTCCAGACGAGGACGATGACTCCAATGATGGCCGTGATGATCAGGCCGTAGCGCACACCAGCCTTGACGACTGGCCCTTCTTTGCCAGCCAGCCCGACGGTGCTGCAGCCAACGATGATCTTCGCCGGCGCGATCATGCTGCCCAGCGCTCCACCAGTTGTCTGGGCGGCCAGCAGCAACGCCGGCGGCAGCCCGAGCAGCACCGCACTATCTCGCTGGAGCGCCGAGAACAGGATATTCGAGTTCGTGTTACTGCCGGTCATAAACGAGCCTAGTACGCCAATAAACGGCGACATGAAGGGGAAGACCGGCCCGGCGACGTCAACCATGCCTCGAGCCAGCATGTAGGTCATTCCGCTATCCATCATGAGCAACGCCATGCCGACCATCGTTACGATACCAAGGCTCGACCCCAGTGCAGCATTCACAGTGCGGGTTGCGATCTTGCGGTACGCGCCGGCTTCCAGCTTCCCGGTGTAGCGAAAGATCAGATAACCAATAATGCAGGCATAGACCAGCAAGGCGCCCGCATCACCAAACGGCGAGATCGTCCGGAACGATGCTGTTGCCTCGTTGATCCAACCGAAGGTGGTAACCGTCTCCGGTATCGCCAGCTTGATTTCAAACGCATTGAGTAGCCGGTCCAGCGGCCCGAAGAAACTGGCAGAAAGAACGACGAACACCAGCACAATGTATGCAGAAAACGCCAGCAGCACTTCCCGGATCGGGACAACCGGTTCCGGCGCCTCCCCAAGCTCTTCCCCGCCGACCGCTTCCGCCTTTCGGAAAACCGGCATCCTTGCCAGCGCAGTAATCGCCACCAGACCGACACAACCAGCCATGAACGCCGAGAGCGGATAGGTTCCAATGGCGACCATGCCAAACTGGGTTCCGGCCATCATCGTGCCAACAATTAGCAGCGGGACCGCCGCAAACTTCGCAGCACTCCAGCCACCATACGCCCAGACAGCACCGAACCCACAGAGGAAGCAGGCGATGCCGAGCAGCAGCGCGCTCTCGGTTCCAAGGTCACTGGTTGCAATACCAGTCACGCCGGCCATCGTCAGGAACGACGCCGACAGCGAACCGAAGGTTACCGACCAGGAGTGACCAACGGATGTCGTCACGACAGCCGCTACCGGCGAGAACCCCATCCCGACCATCAACGGAGCGACAACAGCGACCGGAACGCCATATCCGGCGATACCTTGCAGGAACGTGGTGAAAATCCAGGCCAGAAGAATAAGCTGCATGACCCGGTTGCTGGTGATTCTGGAGATGCCTCGTCCAATGGTCTTGATGCTGCCGGCCTCATCGACGATGTGAAACAGCAACAAAGCCGCCCAGATGATGTAAAGCACCCAAAGCGACAGCAACGCTGACTTGACCTGGGAATAGGCCAGCAGCGACGCTCCACCGCCGAACCCGAGAATCGCCACAGCAAACGCAGTCAGCCAGGCGGCGGCTCCGGCGCGCGCACCGCTCCAGTTGAAGCCAACCAGCAGCACAAGGAGTACGG
>CAZRNC010000169.1:0-6469 GCA_964601285.1 uncultured Thermomicrobiales bacterium
GCCGGCGCGCTCGATCGCACCGGGCAGTTCCCCACCGTTTCGGCTGAGCCGGAACTGTTTGATATCGAGCAGCCAACCGCCAAACTGGAGATTGAGGACGAACCCCCGGCTGTCGATCCACTTTCCGGTACCGGATATACCACGGTGTTGCGGGAGCTGGGTGACGAGGGCTACACCCCGTTCGATCCGCTTGGCCGGCCCGAAGCTGCCGCCGCTGCTCCTGTCCATGGTGATGATGGGGAGGACGCAGTCGATGAACTGGCTTCCCTGACCCAGGACTGGGAGAGCATCGACGACGAGATTTCACGGGCGATGCCGGCAACGACCGGAAACACCGACGCCCTGCTGGCCGGCGATGACCTTGGCGTCGATCCGTTCGATTTCGAGATCGAGGATGATACCGCCCGGCTTCCCGCTTATCGTCCCTATGGCGAGAACGACAACGAGCTTCCGGAGCTGGTCGAGGCAGAGGCCGAAGCCGAAGCAGTCAGCGAAGTCGAAGCCGTGCCGGTTGAGCAGGCCGTGGATGCTGAACTCACCGAACTGCCGGCCGATGACAACTTTGAAGACCTCGAACCGTTCTCAATGGATGAGTTTGAAGAGGACGACGTTGAAGATAGCGCCCGGTTTGCCTTTGGACGGCTCCCCTGGGAATCGGAAGAGGGCGAGGGCGATCTCGAAGCCGGCGACGATCTGGAGCTGCTGCTGACACCGGAAGACCTTGCGCCGGCCGACCAGCCAACCCAGGTGCTGGATACCACCGTCGAACCGGAAGTCTCTCCGGAGCCGGTGGAAGAACCAGCCAACTGGATTACCTCGCTCCAGGAAGACCCGGCCGATGTCGTCGTTGAACCGGAGATCGTTCCGGAAGCAACCGAATCCTACCCTGCCTGGAACATGCCGGACGATTGGGACTCCTCGCTGGCGGTCACCCGTCAGATTGGTGATGGAACTGATGATCCACTGGCCCACCTGACGGCGGATGAGGATGCCGGCCCGACGGTCGCCTTTGAGCCGATGGGGGACACCGATCCTGAACTGCTCGCGGCCGACCCGGATATCTTTGAACGGGCACGTGCTGCCAAGACCGACCTGATCGGCCAGGGCGCTATCGAGGGCGACCGGGATCTGGTTGAAGCAGAAGAGGAAGCCCAGGCAGAGGATGTCGTTGTCGAGCAGGTTGATCCGCCGGCAGATGATGTCGCCGAGGCGGCCGCAGAGACCGATCCAGCTGATGATTTCCTGGTGACGACCAGCGCCAGCCGGGATGTTGCGACGCTGCGGGCCTCGCTGGAGACCGCGCCGGAAGACGATGAGCTTCGCTGGTGGTTGGCCGAGGCGCTCCGTGAGCGTGGCGACGTTGCCGATGCCTATGTCGAATATCGCTGGCTGATCCGCCACGCACCGCACCGGTCGGATGCCGTGATCGAGTCGCTGCAGCTTGCGATCGAGGATGACAGCCATGCCGAGGTTGGTCACCGGTTGCTGGCTGATAGCTACCGGCGGCGCGGGCAGACATCGCTGGCCAGTAACCACGCGGCGGCAGCGATGGCCGTTCGACGACGATTGCGCGGGTAGGCCCAGGTGTCAGCATTTCTTCAACACCATCTGCTGGGCCTGTTGGAATACCGGCATGTGCTGGGCGCGCTTGCGACCTCGCTGGATGGGTTGCTGGTGGCATCTGCTGCCGTCACCACCAGTGATGCCGAGCTGATTGCCGCATCGCTCTCCGGACATTCCGGCGACGACTACAGCGTCACCACTTCGGCCCACGGTTCGTTGCATGTTGTCCGGGGCGGCGATATGCGGTTGATCGTCCTGGCCGAGCCGGAAGCAGACCAGAACGCACTGCGCGAGATGATGATCGCCAGCCTTGCCGGCATCGAGGAGTCAGTCCGCGTCTGACCCGGTCTGCGGCAAACCCTGTGATACCCTTCGCGCTGGTCAGTTATGACCAGCGCGATTCGTATATTGAGAACCAGAAACAACGAAACATGGAAGGGTGTGAAGATGGAGCGGTCGCTCATTATTGTCAAGCCGGATGCCGTCCAGCGGGGGTTGATCTCGGAGATTCTCGGGCGGTTCGAACGCCGTGGCCTGAAGCTTGTTGGTCTGAAGCTGATGCAGGTCGATGATGCACTGGCCCGCCGGCATTACGCCGAGCACGAGGGCAAGGCGTTCTTCGACGGCCTGGTCAGCTACATCACGTCGGCCCCGGTGGTTGTTGCCGTGCTTGAAGGTCCGGACGCCATCAAGGCCATCCGCACAACCGTCGGCTCGACCCGCCCAGCAGAAGCCGCCGCCGGCACGATCCGCGGCGACCTCGGCATCACCGTCGGCCGCAACCTGGTCCACGCCTCCGACTCCGTCGAAAGC
Organism: uncultured Thermomicrobiales bacterium; assembly: GCA_964601285.1. Taxonomy (GTDB): domain Bacteria; phylum Chloroflexota; class Chloroflexia; order Thermomicrobiales; family CFX8; genus CAYWXR01. Next base: position 2,377 of record CAZRNC010000169.1, read on the forward strand.
GGCCAGCGCGAGGTCTCCATCTTCTTCAACGACAGCGAACTGCTCAGCTACACCCGCGCGCTGGATGCCTGGATCGTCGAGGAGTAGTCTCTCGCACCATTCGATCGGCACAGCGGCCGTCGTACGGGCGATCGCCATGCGTTGCCCCTGGCGCGTCAGCGCCACCTCGCTGGAACCATGCCGGTTTGAACAACGAACACCGATCCCGCTCCGTCATCCCGAGCGAAGTCGAGGGACCTCGAGCCTCGGATCTTTCCAGGTAACGTCGAGATCCGAGGCTCGAGATCCTTCGACAAGCTCAGGATGACAGATGAAATGGTCTGCTCCGGTCTGAACATCGCGGCGTTGCAGGCGGACGCATTGCCATGCGCCCCTACCCCTTCGGGGGCGTGGTGCAAGCTGCGCCCGTCTTGATGACCAGATTGTGCTTACGAATCGACCCGGTAGATCACCGTCTGCTGGGTGTTCCAGCGGCTGAGGAGTTCCGAGATCAGGTTGCGGAATTGCGCTTCGGTCCAGGTCTCGTCGATGTCGTGACGTTCCTGGAGCGGCGCACCGGAGAACTTCTCGGAATTGGCCGAGGAGAGCGTGTCGGTTCGCAGTGAAACCCGGTGGATTTCGGCGAAGAGGGTCTGGCCGTCGGTCATGAAGTAGATACCGAAGCCGGGATCGAGGTTCAGGCCAAAGACTCCCCCGCGCCGGGTGTTGTCGACGATGGTTGGATAGCCGTTGCGCACCCGCCCGGTGTAGGTCCGTTTGGTCGCCTCAAGAATTGGCATCACCCGCGAACGGATGGTTTCCAGCCGGGCGACAAGGTCGGCCGGGCTGATCGCGGTGGTCTCGGTTGCTCCTGAAGCGGTATCCATGTTTCGGCTGTTCCTTCTGATTGTTTGTCCGGTTTCGGAAACGACCCTCCGGGTCGTCTCTACAGGGATGTTGTCAATGGCTAGTATCGCAACTCCGGGCTAAGGATGCCAACCTGTCAATTCGGGGCGACGGCTGCCGGGACTGGTTGCGGTCGCCGGGTGCGGATTTTGAAGACATTGAACCAGAACTCGACTACCGGCCCGATCAGGATGGCGAAGATGATTGTGCCGATCCCGAAATCGCCACCCATCAGGATGCCAAGGATGACAACGGTCACCTCGATCGCCCAGCGAATGACACTCACCCGGATGTTGGTCAGCCGCACCAGCGCCAGCATGAACGAGTCGCGCGGACCTGCGCCGAAGCCCGGCTTGATGTAGAGCGCCGAACCGAACCCGAGCAGGATGATCGCAGCCACCAGCATCAGCACCCGGACGACATAATTCTGCGCTTCCGGGATGATGTCCGACCAGAGGATCAGATCAATCCAGACGCCGACCATCGCCATGTTGGCGAAGGTGCCGAGGCCGGGCCGCACGCCGAACGCCCAGGAAACGAAGATCATGACGATGCCGACCAGGATCGTGCCCTGCCCGAAGGAGAGCGGAGTCTGGATGGCGATACCGTCGTGGAAGACCGCCCAGGAGCTGGCCCCAAGGTTGCATTTCAATGAAAGGGCCATGGCGAGGGCGAAGAACATCAACCCCACCATCAGCATCGCAAAGGCTTTGCTGAACTTCAGCGGGTCTTCCCGGAGCAGATCCAGATTCGAGCGACGTGGCGGCGGGGTGGTCATGACGTTCCTTTAATCGTTCCAGTCAACCGAGCCGACCCGGGCGATAGCGTAGCATCGTTCTGCACGATCGGGATGCAAAACGGCCATCAGTGAGTCCGGCTGTATCCCGTAGGGGCGACTTGCATTCGCCTGTGTTCCGACCCATGCCAGTTCCGATTTATACGTGCTTGTTTATCTGTCATCCTGAGCGAAGCCGAAGGATCTCGTTCCATGAAACGGTCAAGGATCAGGCAAGCGGCATGGAAAGAGATCCTTCGACTTCGCTCAGGATGACAACCTAAACGCCGTTCTTCTTCGCGAACGTTCGATGTTCCTGAAATAGTTGGAATATGTGGCATACCATCCCGCCCCCCTTACCGCACCACCGCGGGTTCCGGGTCGGCGTCGGGGATGGCATCGTCCGGCTCGGGCGAGTAGAGCTTGCGGGTCTTCCAGGAACCCTGCCGGTAGCGCCAGTAGTTCATCGCCGAGAGAATCGCATTGTCGATCAGCATCGCCAGGAAGATGCCGACCAGACCCAGCCCGAAGGTGATGGCAAAGAGATAGGCCAGTGGCAGCCGGAAGATCCACATCGAGACGGTCGTCGAAACCATCGGCCAGCGGGTATCGCCGGCACCTCGCAAGCTGCCGGCCAGCACAAATCCGATCGCCTGGACCGGCTGGGCGAAGGCGATCACCCGCAAGGCGTTGACTCCCGCGTCGATGATCTCCTGGCTGTCCGGACCGCTTGCGCCAAGCGTCATGATCGGTGTGGCGAAGACAAAGAAGGCCGTCCCCATCACCGCCATCCAGACGAGACAGGCGCGGGTTGCCGTTGCCGATGCGGCCGCGGCGCGGGCAACGTTGCCGGCACCCAGCGACTGGCCAACCAGCGCCGTGGCGGCCATCGCGAACCCGAATCCGGGGAACATCGAGAGGAACATCACGTTCTGGGCGATCTGGAAGCTGGCAGCGACTGCCGTGCCGAGCATAAAGACAATGACCACGAAGAGCAGTTGGCCACCGGAACGCAGCATCGATTCGGCCATCGAGGGCAACCCGATATCAGCCAACTGCTTCAGGAACTTGACGTCCGGTTTCCAGCCATCCCGCCCGGCAATGGAGACTCCACGCCAGCCGCGGTAGAGCAGCCAGATCATGATCAGACAGCCAGCCAGCCGGGAAATCACCATGCCGATTGCCGCGCCATCAATCTCCAGCCGCGGCATGAACCCGACGCCGAAGATCAACGGATAGGAGACGACCACATTGAGCACGTTGATGCCGGCCGTCACCAGCATGGGAGTGCGCGTATCACCGATACCACGCAACACGCCGCCGAGGACGAACATCACCGCCATAAAGACGAAACTGATCGAGCTGATCTGCAGGAAGCGTGCGCCATCACTGACCACATCGGCATCAGCGCCCATCAGCCGCATCATCGGGCCGGCAAACCCACCGACAATGACCGAGAAGATGAGCGACAGGAAGACGCCGGCAACGACTGCCTGCTTGGCGATCTTCGAGGCGGACCCGATGCGTCCTGCGCCAAAGGCATGGGCAGTGATGACCGTTGCGCCCATCGAGAGCGCGAAGAAGGCAGAGATAAACAGGATCTGTAGCTGGGTCGATGCGCCAACGCCGGCCACCGCCGAGGAGCCAAGCTGGGCAACCATCAGCAGGGTTACCAGACCCATACCGCTCTGGAGCAGATTTTCCAGAATCGATGGCCAGGCGAGCGAAAGGACCGAACGGCGAATTTCTCGCTGATCGATAGCCCCGGAAAGATCCGGGCCTGCGGGGTGTGTAGTGACCACGTTATTCAACTCCGATATGGAAGACGTTTTCCAGGGCAAATGCGCTTCCCCGGAGAACGGTAGCGTTGAACTGTAACAGCCGGATTGCCAGACGGTCAATGCCCGCCTGAAACGCCAGCATCAGTGTGCCTGAACCTGTCAATAGTGGCATGCGCAGAAGGTCGCAGTTTGGTGGCGTTGCCTGTCTCCGTACGGGTCGGGCGATTCCCACTTGTTGTAACCATTTCCAGTTTTGGTTTGTGCATACCTGTTGGTCTGTCATCCTGAGCGAAGCCGAAGGATCTCCTTCCATGCCGCTTGCCTGATCCTTGAACGTTTCATGGAAAGAGATCCTTCGGCTTCGCTCAGGATGACAATCGAAGATGGTCGCTCCTGATTGCGCTTGTTGTGGCGTTGCACCCGGACGCATGCGATGTGCCCCCACCCCTGCGGGGGAAGCCGGGAACCAACCGCGATTCGCCGGCGTCTAGGAGAATAGAGAGTGAACGCGACTTGAACCTGAGAGAAGGCAACGATGTTTCGAAGATTTGTAACGGCAACCGGGATGATACTCATCCTGGCGTTGCTGTTGGCATCCTGTGGCGAGGAAGATGCAACCGCTACGCAACCTGGCAACAGCGGTGGACAGCCG
>CAZRNC010000170.1:0-557 GCA_964601285.1 uncultured Thermomicrobiales bacterium
CGATCACTGCAACGCAATCCGTGTCGAGATCTCTCCGCTTCGGTCGAGATGACAATTGCAGTTTGGAGCCCACGCCAGTGAACTTCGCTTAACTTGATGCGAATGGCGGACGCATGCCATGCGCCCCTACCCCTGCCGGGGGTGTGGTGCAGCACGAACGGGTTACGGTTTGGTCGCCTCCAGCAGCTCCAGAATGTCTTCGGCTGTGTCGGTGGCGGTGATGGCGCGGATGACGGTTTCATCGAGCCGGGATTCGTAGGTGGCGATTTCCGCTTGCAGGGTTGCGGCATCTTCGCCGCGGACTGCTGTCTGTTCAGCCGGGATGCCCTGGCGCTCGAAATGGGCGGCGTAGCTGGGGATGCCGGCATAGCGGCCCGCTTCCTGGACCAGCCGCTCGCCGGCGGATGGCAACAGGGCCGAGCGAACGTAGGACGCGATCAGCGGTTCGGAGCGTCCTGCTTCCTTCGCCGCATCCTCGACCAGCTTCCGGGAACGGTCCACCCACTCCGGCAGCAGCCAGTTGAAAAGCACACCGTCGCCGGCTTCACCCGCCATGG
>CAZRNC010000170.1:567-6465 GCA_964601285.1 uncultured Thermomicrobiales bacterium
AGTTCGCCGTGCAGCGTATCTGCGCCGTCGCGGATCTTGGCCAGTCCACCCTGCGGGGCGGATGAACCGATTCCAAGGAGCAGCCGGTCCTGTGGCAGGTTGAGCCGTTTGACGTCCCCGGCGATTTCGCTGGCCGGCCGGCGTTCGAGCGGGATGACTCCGACGCCAAGTTTGATGTTACTGGTGACAGATGCTGCGGCAGCCAGTCCCGCCAGACCATCATTGCCCGGCGTGTCGTTCACCCAGAATGAGCTGAACCCGGCGGCTTCCGCGGCCCGGGCTACCTGCTTCATGATTTCGTGGTCAACGTTCGCTGCGATTCCGAATCCTCTACCCATGGCGTGGTTCCTCTACTTCCTGCTATGCGGTGGTCCGGTTTCCATTGTAGAGGGAGGAAGCAGGCTCTGGTCTACGAAGCGAGGTTGGGGATCGGACGGGACCAGGCGGTGGGGCCGGCGTCGCGGGAGATGAGCCGTCCGGTTTCGTAGCTGGAATCGAGGGTGAGGTCGCTGCCCGGCAGCGGGGTGGCGAAGTAGTAGCCCTGTCCCATGTCGCAGCCAAGCTCCTTCAACTGGCGGAGCTGTTCGACATTCTCAACACCTTCAGCCGTCACCCGCAGGTTGAGTGTCTTGGCAAAGGCGATGACTGCCCGGACGATCGCCAGGTTGCCGTGGTCCTCGTTCATGCTCTCGATGAACGTGCGGTCGATCTTCAGTGCATCCACCGGAAAATGCCGCAGGTAGCTCAGGGCGGAATAGGCAGTGCCGAAGTCATCAAGCGCGAGTTGAATGCCAAGCCGCTTCAGCTCCCACATTGTCGCAACAGCTGCTTCGGCGTCGTCCAGCGCGACGCTCTCGGTGATTTCCAGGGTGAGCTGCCCCGGGTTGATGCCGGAGTCGCTGAGTACCCGCTGGACATCACGGACCAGTTCACGTTGCTGAAACTGGCGTACCGAAAGGTTGACGTTCAGATTCAATGGCGGGTGATTGCCGCGCTCCCGTTGCCAGAGTTGTCCCTGGCGGCAGGCCTCTTCGAGTACCCACTGACCGATCGGTCCGATAAGGCCGGTCTCCTCGGCAAGGCCAATGAAGGTGTCCGGCAGGAGCAGCCCGCGTGTCGGGTGTTGCCAGCGGACCAGCGCCTCAACCTCGTTGACACGCCCGGAGCGCAGGTCGATCAATGGTTGATAGTAGACCTGGAACTGGTTGTTGGTGATGGCATGGCGGAGTTCGGTTTCCAGCTCCAACCGTTCAATCGCTTTTTCGATCATGGCCGGTTGGTAGATCGAATACCGGCAACGGCCACGGCTCTTGCTGTCGTACATGGCCAGGTCGGCGTTGCGCAGGATCGTGGTTGTGTTGGCGCCCTGCGGGCCACCGCGTTCGATGGCGATGCCGATACTGGTGGAAACGAACACCTCGTGGGTGTCGATCCGGATCGCTTCCTTGATGCGGTGGATAATCTTTTCGGCAATCGCAATCGCCGGCTCCGGGCCGGCAATGTTATCGACCAGCACAACGAACTCATCACCACTGAGCCGGGCGACGGTATCTTCCGGTCGGACGCTATCCCGCAGCCGGCGGGCAACCTGCACCAGCAGCCGGTCTCCGGCGTCGTGGCCCAGGGAATCGTTGACCACCTTGAAGCGGTCGAGATCCAGAAACAGGACCGCGATCGAATGTCCGCTGAGGGTGGTACGGGACAACGCAGCTTCGAGGATCTTGGTGAATGCCGCCCGGTTTGGCAGGCCGGTCAGGTCATCATGCAGCACCTGGTGGAGCATGCTCGCTTCGAGCGACTTACGTTCGCTGACGTCACGTGCGCTGAGGACGATGCCGGCGACTCCGGGATCGTCAATCAGATTGTTGCCGACGACCTCAACATCGAGCAGCGAGCCATTCTTCCGGCGCATCCGCCAGTGAATGGAGGTCGACGTACCGCTGCTCTGGTGGAAACGCTGGATCGCCAGTTGGGCGCGGTTCAGGTCTCGCGGGTCGAGCAGCTTCGCCAGCGACGTGCCGAGCAGTTCATCGGTGGCATACCCGAGCATGCCGGCAGCCGTCGGTGCGAGGTCGATAATCGTCATGTTGGGGTGAATGACCAGCAGGATGTCGGATGAGTTTTGGACCAGTGCCCGGTAGCCTGCCTCGCGCTGACGCAGTACCTCGACTGCCTGGACCGTTTCCATCAGTATGCTCGCCTGGCCGCCAATGGCAATCAATGCATCCTGGACCGGTTCGGCCAGGCCGGTGTCCGTCGCTGCGACGATCACGCCGCCGAGGGCGCCGTTCGGCATCAGTGGAAACAGGTAGACCAGGGTTGCTGCCGGGTCGATGTCCAGCGCCGCTACCAGTTGGCGGGCTTCACGGTCGCTGGCAAGAACTGGTTTGCCGGATGCAACCTGCGGGAGCGACTCCGGCAGGAGCGCCCGGGTCTCGACGACCTGTTCTCGTCCGGACTGTGGTTGGGCCAATGTCATCGAGCGCTGGGTGCCAAAGAGGACCCGCGTATCAAGGTTCGGTGAGCTCTTGCTGAGCTGCAGGAGCGCGCGGGTGGTTGCGCGGGAGACTTCGACAGCACCTGGATGTTCGCGAATGGCCAACGGCCGTGTTCCGGTTGCCAGCGTTTGGCCGGGTTGTTCCGGTGCAGATGCGAGCAACCGCCGGAGGAGCCGTCTATTGCCCTGTGGTGGAGTGCCCGCAACCATCTATGAGAGTTCCAAACTGCTAATCCGAGTGAGGCGACTGGCACAGGGTCAAACAGGATCAGGATGAACGTTGCGCCATACAGAACATGCTAACGGTGGGGGGCCATGACCGCACGGTACGAAAGTTTCAGATCGCCGTTAGCCGGTGTGGACCATGGGACCGGTGGCCAACTACGCCGCCGGCGTTTACCATCATGATTGTCAGCAAAACATCGGTGTTTCGATCCGGAATCTGATTGCGAGCGAATTGTGGCCGAAGCAGAACTGTTCACCGGAAAACGGGAAGACATCCAGCGGAAACTTGAGGTCTCTCGCCGTGAATTGCTGGACTTTGGATTGCGCAATCCGTTGATCAGCCACCGCACCACGGCTGCTCGTGGTGTGGATGTCAACGATGAACTCCCGGTTGAGGTCTTCCGGATCCTGGTTCGTGAAGGCAAGCGGATGTCGTTCAACCCGTTGCCGGAGATGGAAGATACTGCATCGCTGCCCCAGCCTGAACCGGAAACAGGCGAAGGTCTGGCATCCCGCCACCTGGACGACCGGTTGCAAACACCCTATCTCTCAAGCAAGTTGCAGCAACGTCTGCTGCGCACCTACTACGATGCCCGCACCTCTATAGAAGAACAGGGCGTGAATATCCTCTTTCTCGCTCTGGGCATGCTCGAATGGTACGAGGCGGATAGCTCGGAGACTGCGCGCCGGGCGCCACTGCTGCTGCTTCCGGTCGAACTTGAACGTTCGAGCGCGCTTGACCGGTTCCATCTGGTCTGGACCGGTGAGGACCCGGGCGACAACCTTTCGGCTGCCGAAAAGTTCCGCAACGAGTTTGGCGTCAGGTTTCCGGTGCTGCCGGAAACGGAGTCGATTGACCTCGACCAGTATTTTGATGAACTTGAAGCGGCAATTGTTGGACTTCCACGCTGGCGGGTAGACCGTGAGGCGATCGTCCTTGGCTTCTTCTCCTTCGGCAAATTTCTGATGTACCACGATCTCGACACTACCGTCTGGCCAGAAGATGCACAGCCGTCGGAACATCCGGTCGTCGGTGCGGTGCTGGGGGACAGCTTTCAGGAGCCGGAATCGTCGATTGGCGATGATGATTTTGTCGACACAGCCATTGCCGACCAGGAGATCTATCAGGTCGTCGATGCCGATAGCTCGCAAACGATCACCATTGTTGACGCGCTGAGCGGCCGGAATCTGGTAGTGCAGGGGCCGCCTGGCACCGGCAAATCCCAGACGATTACCAACATCATTGCCGAGGCGATTGGCGCGGGGAAGACCGTTCTCTTCGTGGCCGAGAAAATGGCTGCGCTCGAGGTGGTGAAGCGCCGGCTGGACCAGGTCGGACTTGGCGACGCCGCGTTGGAGCTGCACAGCCACAAACTGAAGAAAACGACCGTGATCCGGGAGCTGCAACGCACGCTCGAGCTGGGCAAACCCCGCGAAGGTACGCTCGGCGATGAACTCTCCGTGCTGACCTCGCACCGCGACCGGTTGAACGAGTACTGCCACGACGTGAACAGCAGCGTCAATACATCCGGACGTTCTCCCTTCCAGCTCTATGGTGAGCTGGTGCAACTCCGGCAATATGGCGACCCGGAAACCTGGCCACGGGTTGAGGTGGATGGCATCGCTGACTGGGATGCAACAACCTGGCACGAGCGACTGGCCATTGTTCGAGAGCTACAGGCACGGCTGCACGCTATTGGAGTGCCGTCGGCGCATCCCTTCTGGGGCAGCCGCAAGCGGGTGCTGATGCCGGCGGACGAATCGCGGATCGAACAGGCGACGCGGGAGACGCTCGACCGGTTGGGGCGGCTGATGTCCTTCACCGCCAAGGCGGCAGGTGCGCTCGGCGTCACCGCTCCGGTCAATCTCGCCGAGGTCGAATCCTTGCTGAAGCTGCTGGAGTATGCCGGCAGCGCTCCGGACGCTCCTGGTGTTTCCGTGACCAGCGCACGCTGGTTGCAGGATGGTGACAGGCTGGAGACGTTGATCCGCAGTGGCCGGCAACGCGGTGAGATCGTCGAGCGCCGTTCCGGCAGCGTTACCGAGCTTGCCTGGGAACGCGACCTGACCGATTTGCGCGACCGGCTGGCAGGCTACCGCTCGACCTGGTGGCGTGGAGTTTCCGGTACCTACCGTGGTGCCCGTAGCGAACTGGCCACCTACTGCACCGGTGAGGTTCCTTCCTCGATCGAGGAGCAGATCGCGCTGGCCGACGACCTGGTCGAAGCACACCGGCTGGCCGGGGTTGTCGACCAGTACCGTGAGACAGGATTCGAACTCTTTGGCCCGCACTGGCGCGGACTGCAATCCGACTGGGCACAGTTGGAAAGCTGGTCAACCTGGTTCAGCACGATGCACCGGGATATTCAAACCCGCCAACTGCCTGCCGGCATTGCGAAGTTTGTCGAAGGCCAGCAGGATCGCACCTCAATCCGCAAGGCGACGACCGGATTGCAACAGCTACATGATGCGTTTGTTGGGTCGGCAGCGACGCTGCAGGATGTGGCCATGTTTGATGTTGCACGGCGGTTTGGCACGGAATCAACGCTTGGCAGCCAACCGTTTGCCGCGCTATCTGACCTGTTCAACAGTTGGCTGGACCAGCCGGCCCGGATCGGTGAGATGGCCGCGTTGAATGTGTCGGAAATTGCCTGCGCTGAGCATGGAATCCCGAAGGTGTTCGAACTTGGCGCAAGTTGGGATGGCGCGGGCACGCTGCTCGATCCGGTCTTCCGCCGGGCCAGAGCCGAGGCGTTGCTGGAAGCGGCGCTGCTCTCGCGCTCATCACTGGCAACATTCAATGGCGATGCCCACCAGGAGGCGATCGAGAACTTCCGCCGGCTGGATAGGCTCTCATTCCAGTACAACCGCGCCCGGCTGGCGCTGATGCACTGGCAGCGGATGCCCAGGAACGACGCTACCGGTGGCCAGCTTGGTATTCTGCGACGCGAGTTTGAGAAGAAGTCGCGGCATCTGCCAGTGCGGCGGCTGATGGAACGTGCCGGCAACGCCATTCAGGCGATCAAGCCGGTCTTCATGATGAGCCCGATCTCGATTGCAGCCTACATTCCGCCAGGCAAAGTGACATTTGACCTGGTTATTTTTGACGAAGCCAGCCAGGTGAAGCCGGTCGATGCCTTCGGCGCACTGCTGCGCGGCAAACAGGCAGTGGTCGT
>CAZRNC010000171.1:0-6460 GCA_964601285.1 uncultured Thermomicrobiales bacterium
TGCTGCACCTGGGCGATCACAACCTTGATGGCGGAGTCCGGCGGTTCCGGGATCAAGCCGAATACGAGAGGATGGTTGCTGACGTTGGCGGCGCTTTCCGCCGGGCGGACTATTCAGACACCATCCGGGCACTAGATAGGCATTTCGACGACCATTCCTACTCGCTGCAATCGCTCTTCCGCGACGAGCAACGCCGGATTCTCGACGAGGTGATGGACTCCACACTCTCCGACGTTGAACGAACCTACCGGAGTGTCTACGAAGACAACCAGTCGCTCATCCGCTTCCTGGCGAACCTTGGCGCGCCGTTGCCGCGGTCGCTCAAGGTGGCGGCCGAGGTGGTCGTCAACACCGACCTGCGCCGGGCCTTCCTGACCGGTGATCTTTCGTCTGATGAGATCGTCGAGCTGGTTGAGGAGACCCGAAGCTGGGGTTTGAATCTGGACGAGCAGGGGCTTGGCTTCGTGCTGGAGCAGACGATCGAACGCCGAGCGGACCAACTTCGCCGGCATCCGCTTCGGATCGCGCCGCTTGAGCATCTGCACAGCATGGTCCGGCTGGCGGCGACGATGCCATTCCCGGTCGACCTGCGAAAGCCGCAGAATGACTATTACCAGGTGGTGCAGGGAACCTACCCCGGCATGCAGGAGCGGGCTGCTACCGGCGACCTTTCCGCGATCCGGTGGGTGGAAGAGTTCGTCGCGCTGGGCGATGCTCTTTCGGTGCATGTTGGCTAGAGCATGAAGACGAGCGGGTGGTGCCGCTACTTCCACGCCATGCTGTGCTGGTGTGCCGGGGTGTTCCTGTTTGCCGGAACGCTGTCTGTTGCTGCTCAGGACGTCGAGTCCGACTTGACGATAGACCGGGTAACCTATGAGGTCGTCAACGGCCGGCCGGTTGTCATGGTAACGCTCACGAACCGTGATGGTGGCCGGATGGGTTACACCGGCAGGGTCGAGGTCATCCATCCAGGCGGCACCTTGGCTGAAGCGCAACAGCTGGCGTCTGGCAGCGTTCCTGCGGATACCTCGATCCGTGTCCCGGTCTACCTCAGCAGTGGGTTGCTGGATGGTGACTACACGGTCCGGGTGTATCTCCTGACCGGCAACGGTGAACCGCTCGCTGAAAGCGGCCCGCACAACATCCGCATCGGTGAACCACCCTCATCCGGCCCCAACCTTCCGGCCATTGCCATGCTCATCGCCGGGCTACTCCTGATCCTCGCAAGTTTCCGCGTCGGCCACACCCGCCGGCGAAGGCGAAACGTGCCTGAAGTCGCGACTATCCGCAAGGTCGCCGTCAGTTCCGCGCCGGCGAAAGAGGCCGGCAAGATCACACCGTTGATTCCCCCGCGATATCGCCACAAGGAGTGATCCCCTGATCGTCGATGTGTTAGGCTCGCTAACACCATCAGGCGTGTACTCACGAAATGTTGAACGGCAGGCGACCCGGGACGGGACTCGGCATGGTCTTCAAGCGTCTCAAAGCCGAATGGCTCATGCTCTCTGCAGTGGCACTGACCGTGCTGCTGGCCATCACTTTGCTTGCGGCGGGGCCGATCTACGCTGATGCCGCATTTCTGGCCGGAGTCCAGCGTACGCTTGCGGATGCACCTCCGGAAGAAGCGAATGTCACGATCAATGCCAGAGTGCCGGCCGACCGGCTGGTGGGCGTTGACCGGGCGGTCCGGGATCAAGTGCAGGCCATGCTGCCTGCGGGCGTGGTCGAGGTCCGCCGAATCACTGTGTCTGGACCGCTGCACCTGGCCAGTGGTGAAGGGGTCGCTTCATTCCGGGTGATGGAAGGTCTGCACGATCACATCGCGCTGGTTGATGGCTCCTGGCCGGCGCAAGAATCCATCGAGGCGATGGTCCACGAAATCGCAGCTGACGCGCTGGGACTCGCCGTTGGCGATACCGTCACCGTTCAACCGCCGGGGGCCGGGGAGGCTTCGACCGTTACGATTTCCGGCATCTACCGGGTTGGCAATCCGCAGGACATCTATTGGCTCAACACGCCGCTGGAAATTGACGGGGTAAGCGGCAGTTCGGTAACGACATTCGGGCCGTTTGTGGTTACCAGCGAAGCGTTTCAGGTGATCAATCCATCGCCAGCCCAGGTGCAATGGCGGGTCTTTCCGCAATTCAACGAACTCAGCGTGGATGAACTCCTTCAGGTCCGGCGGACGCTGGTCGGGCTGGAAACCCGGATCAATCGTGAAATTGCTGATGGCCCCACGGTTTCGGTAGAGACATCCCTGGGCACTCTATTGCGCGAAACCGAACGATCGTTGCTGGCGACCCGCTCCGGCATCCTGATTCTCAGCTTGCAGCTGGCAGTGCTGGCTGCCTATGCCCTGGTGTTGATAGCAGGGTTGCGAGTATCCCAGCGCCGGCCGGAGACGATCCTCCTGCGATCACGCGGCGCGGGAGTCGGCCATCTGGGACGTATGGCAACGACCGAAGCAGCGCTGATAGTGTTGCCGTGTGTGGCCATCGCGCCATGGTTGGCAGCGTTGACGCTGCGAGGACTCAACAACATCCAGCCACTCTCGGATATCGGTATGACGCTCCGGCCCCAGGTGGGCCGGGACGCATACCTGATCGCCATTGGAGCGGGCATCGCCTGTATCGCCCTGCTGGTTGTGCCGGCACTGCGTTCGGCCCGTTCAGCCATTGATGATCGAGGATCACACGGTCGTCCGCGCCTGCGTGGATTTTTCCAAAGCTCGGGCGTTGATATTGCACTGCTGCTGATCGCCGCTGGTGGGTTCTTCCAGCTCAGGCAGTACGGCTCGCCGGTGACAGCGACTGTCGATGGGGAGTTGCAGATTGATCCGTATCTGGTCATGGCCCCCGCCCTGGCGATGCTGGCAGGCGCTCTCCTCACATTGCGGTTGATTCCACGATTGGCGAGCCTGGTCGAGTTTGGGGCACTGCAACGTATAGGGCTGGTCTCCGCGCTCGGCGGCTGGCAGGTCGGTCGCCGGGCCGGCAACTATGCCCGGGCTGGTCTACTGCTGGTCCTCGCGCTCTGTGTTGGGCTGTTTTCGCTCGCGTTCATGCACACCTGGCAAGTTTCGCAAGCTGACCAGGCTGATTTTCAGGTCGGAGCTGATATCCGGGTTCAACCGAGAGCCACCAGCAGAATCCATCCTGGCTGGCTTCCGGCAGCATATACCTCGCTGGACGGGGTGGATGACATCATGCCATACAACAACCAGATCGTCAGAATGCCGATTAGATCCGAAGTCGCGAATGTAGTTCTAATAGATAGTGCCCGAGCAGACAGAATCGTACGATTCCGGGAGGATCTTGCGGAGGAGCCAATAGAGGACCTAATGTCCGACCTGACCGCCGGTCGGCCGGAGATTCCTTCTATCGTGTTGCCCGGTGAACCGGCCTGGCTGGCCATTGACGTGCGGGCCGAACTTGAGCCACTGTGTCCAGGAGTGTCCGACGAACAGAAATGCCGGAACGTCCGTGACCTTCCTGACGAGGAGGTCGCCACCTTCGAATTGCCACTTACACCGGCAATTGTCGTGCGTGATGCGGCAGGTGGACTTCGACGCATTGAGGCTGACCCGCTTGCCGGCATGTGGGAGACAGAACGGGTGATCTTCAATCTTGAATCCTCAACCGAGATTCAAGGGTCAGTTTCCCCGTCCTGGCCTCTTGAACTGATCGCGATCGAGTTTTCAACGCTTGCCGCCCCAGGCGAAGACCGGACAGGCATGGCAAGCATTGTCTCGATTCTAGCCGGAGAGAATCTGAACCAGGCGAGTTGGGTGCCAGTTGGACTTGATTCGACAGTCTGGACCACTCATGCTGGTGTTCTTGTTGAGGGTGCTAGTGGTGCGGTGCCACGTGCGTCCCTTGTTCAGGGTGAATCGTTGGAAGCACTCGATCTTCGGCTGAATACAGGCTCCACACGAATAATGGGATATACATTGCCGGGCCGGGCGGAGTACTATCGCACAAAGGTTGCCTTTGGTCTCTACCCTGGCATGTATGAGATTGAACATCCTATTCCGGTGATACTAAGTGAACAGGTGCTTTCAGAACTCGCACTAGGTGTCAGTGATCGATTCTTCATCTCTATACTAGGTGAACAGCACCCTGTCGAAGTCGTTGGAACGGTGAAAGCATTTCCTTCGCTTCCGGAAACGACACCGGCGATCGTGATTGCCGACTGGAACACAGTTGTGGCCAAAAATCTGATTCATCCCGGAAGGACTCTTCGTACTCCCGAGGAGTTCTGGTTGGCGGTTGATGGAAAGCACAGCGACAATATCGTTCGACAGCTACGGGACGCTCCATTTTCCACCCTTTGGATTACTGTTCGCAATGACCGTTACAACCAGCTGCGTACTGATCCGGTCGCGCTGGCGACGATTGGCGTTTTAGCTTTAGGCTCGATCGTTGCGGCCATCTTTGGATTGGCCGGCTTTGCGCTCAACGCGCTGGTCTCGACTCGAGAGCGCCTGACCGAGTTCGCTTTGCTCCGGGTTCTGGGGCTCTCACCGCGCCAGATGGTAAGCACATTAATGATTGAACACGGATTTCTGGCAGCCATTAGTTTGATTCTCGGGAGTGCCCTCGGCTTGCTGCTAGTGAAAGGAGTGCTGCCGTTGATCACGATCAATCAGCGTGCGGCGGCTGTGTTTCCGGTTGCAAAGGCCACTATTCCCTGGACCGCGATGGCCATCCTGCTGCTAGCGATAGCGCTGGCTGTGACTGCTGCAAGTGGTCTTGTAACGCTTTTCCTCAGACGGCAAGGGATGGGAGAGCTGCTCAGGATTGGTGAGGATCAGCGATGAGAGTATCGTCCAGCATTAATCTGCTCCTCAAACACCTGCGCGTAGAGCGTGGCCCGGCCGTTGTCATGTTTGTCGTTGTTCTCGTTGCATCATTCCTGGTCGCAGCGGTCCCGCGCTTTTACACCCAATTGCTCGACAACGAGCTGCTTGCACGTATAGAGAATGCACCAGCGGTTCAGCGCAACATTGCCTTGAGGATTGAAGGTCGGCTTCAAATCACCGGCTCGGATCTGCTTCGGCGGCGACTTGAGTCGAATGCCACAAGCTACTTGGCTGGGCTCTCTCCAGAGCTACGGAACGTAATCAGCGATCATCGCTATGTTCTCTCGTTTCCCGAGGTGTCCATTTTGATGAACACGACATCCCCAGAGCCTGAATATGCGCGCAACCTGCGGCTTCGATACCACTCGGATGTTGATCAGCATATTGAGTACGTGGCTGGGCAGCCGCCAGCCGGGCATAGACCTGTAGAAGTTAGTGGATTGAGTGCTATCTTTGGTGATCCTGATCATGACACCATACTCCTGTCTGTCACCGAAGTCGCGCTTAGCCAATCGACAGCTGATGCATTATCGCTTGATGTTGGTGATCTCGCGGTTGTTTCTTCCCTGGGCAATGGTATGCCTTTCGCTATCTACGTTTCCGGCACGTTCGAGGTTCAAGACCCAGAGGCAGTCTTCTGGAACAACGATCCCTGGTTGGCCAGTCCGGTCCGCTTAGGCTCGCAGGATGACGAAATCACTGTCGGTACTGCATTGGTCTCGCTTGATGGCTATGCCGGATTGTTCAGACTGACTGAGGCGACGGATTTTTCTGCAGCACTACCCTTCGAATACCGCTGGATCTACTCTGTTGATCCAGCGGCTCTCAATACCGGAAATTACGAGGCTGTCGTTGCAGAGGTCCGAAAGCTTCAGGTGGCGCTTGGACCATACGAAACTCTCATGGCAACGAGACACCAGGACGTATCGGTCCTCAGCGGCCTCGGAAACATCCAGGATAGGTTCAGGGCAGATTCACGGTATTCATTGGCCATCGTTGCAGTCATCACAATCTCCATAGTTGTGATTGCGCTTGTTTCGATTGCTGTACTGGCGACGCTGATCGCTGATCGAAGCACTGAGCGCAGTGCGCTGATCCGGGGGCGGGGCGCATCTTCCGGACAGGTGGCGACCGGCAGAGTTGTCGAAGGACTGCTCATCTGTATCCCTGCAGGTTTCCTTGGTTGGTGTCTCGCCCAGATACTTGTCGACGGGCGAAACAGCCAACTCTCGCTCTTATTGCCACTAAGCACGATCGGGTTAACAGTGTTTGTCCTCCTTCTTGCCAACCGGCGCAATCTCTTCACCGATCTTGGCGAATTGCTGGGCCGGCGATCTGTGGTTCCGGTCATCACCGAGCAGCGCCGGATCGTCATTGAACTGTTTGCCGTTGCAATGGCTATTGGCGGGATCGTCGTTCTCAGACGAAGAGGGCTTGCGCCATCCGGCGAAGCTGAACTTGATCCGATGTTAGCGGCGGTCCCGATACTCCTGATGCTGGCAGTCGGGGTCGTCGTCATGCGGCTGCATCCGCTGCTGATGTCTGGTACTGCCCGGCTCGTTCGGCGCAGAACGGATGTCGTGCCGTTCGTTGCCTTGC
>CAZRNC010000172.1:0-6354 GCA_964601285.1 uncultured Thermomicrobiales bacterium
TGGCAATCTCCTCCATCTCGCCAACCCAACGGTAAGCCTTTGGCGGCATGGTCGGAACCGAGTCTGCAAGCCAATTGCGAACCGTTGCAACACTGGTTCCCTGTTCCTCGGCAAGCACCTCATCGAGGCCGAGGGCACGTGCCGCTACCAGTAGTTCAACGCCAAGCGCTTGCAGCCCTTTGGTCAGCGCGCCGTAGCACATCTTCAATCCGGACGCCTGGCCCATCTCCTCGCCAATGATCCGGATATCCAGCCCGAATTCGCGCAGGCCGGCAGCTTCTTCGGCGCCCGGCCCAGACGTATAGAACCTGGTTCCCGGCCGGCGGGGCGGAGGCCCAATGATCCCGATGTCTGCGACCCGTGCGCCGGCTGCGGTCACCACCCGGGCCACCTCCTTGGCCGTTTCTGGTGCTATTGCGTTGCAGTCGATGTAGAGGATATCGGCATTGGTTGCCTGGATTGCGCCGGCTACCCGCGTCGCGACCTCGACGGCAGACGATGGAACGAGGATTGACAGGAAGACGTCCGCCTGTGTGACGACCTCTTCCAGTGTTCCGCCGTCTTCAATGCCGGCAACGGCTGCCAGTTCCCGGGACCGCGAACTACGTCCCTCGAAACAGGTAATTACCCGCAAGCCATGGTCGTGCAACACGTTGCCGACTGAGTGGCCCATATCTCCAGGACTCAACAGACCAACAGTTGAAATCGTCATTGTGTTTCCTTTCTCTCTTCATCATCATCATAAACCGACAAGCAGATCTCCGGGGACCAACCTGCTACAATCTCCGGACGGGTCAATTCCGACTTAAACACTCGGCTATGCAATTTAGGGAGAGTTCCGGTTATGGGACGTATCTATGAAGAGGTCGACGAGACGATCGCAGCCTGGATCGCTGAACAGCCGATGTTCTTCGTCGCGACCGCCCCTCTCCAGGACGACGGGCACGTCAACGTCTCGCCAAAAGGGGCGAAGGGCACACTGCAGCAGATAGGCCCACTCCAGTTCGCCTATCTTGATCTCGTCGGCAGCGGAGTTGAGACGATTGCCCACCTGCGAGAGAACGGGCGGATCGTAATGATGTTCTGCGCGTTCGACGGCCCACCAAAAGTGTTGCGTCTGCACGGCCAGGGTCGGGTGGTGCAACCCGGCGATGCCGAGTTCCCGGAACTTCTGAACGCTTTCGACGTGACGCCAGAACTGGAACTAACCTTACGTTCGATCATCGTCGTCGATGTCACGAAGATTAGCGACTCATGCGGGTTTGTGGTTCCAAAAATGGAATTCGTCGAAGAGCGCCGTCAACTCTACCGCTGGGCAGAGCACCAGCAGCGTGGGCATGGCGAAAGTTGGAAAACAAAGTTCGCGGCCTACAACAATCTGACCAGCCTGGACGGACTGCCGGGTCTTGATTCCGTGGTTCAGCACGATGCGCAGGAAGCAGCAAGACTCTCCAGCAGGGGGAAAGCGCTGTAGGCCGGTTCACCAGTCTAGCGAGAGCCGGTCTCCACGTCGTGGGCCAACAGGATCGCCTCTGCAACGTCTCGAAGTGACTTTCGGTGATCCATGCTGGTCTTCCGCATGCGGTTGAAGGCATCGGACTCAGAGAGTCCGTGAATTTCCATCAACACGCCTTTTGCCTTTTCGACCAGCTTGCGGGTTTCCAGCGCGTCCTGAAGATCGGTGACCTGTTGCTCCAGTGTCAGAAACTGCTGATAGCGTGCCAACGCAAGTTCAATCACCGGGGTCAGCTCGGTGTCGCGTACCGGTTTCACCAGATACCCCGAGACGCCGGCTTCCTTCGCCTGGCCGATGAGCGAACGTTCGGAATAGGCGGTAAGCAGGACTACCGGCGCAACACGTTTGGAGATCAGCTCGGCAGCAGCGGTAACGCCGTCTATACCGGGCATTTTGATGTCCATCATCACGAGGTCTGGCTTGAGCTTGTTGGCGAGCTCGATTGCGGTCTGGCCGTTCGCTGCTTCAGCGATCACCTCATAGCCGTGCTGGGTGAGCATTTCGCGGAGGTTCATTCGGATAATCGACTCATCATCAGCGATGAGTATGCGAATTGTCTGGGGCATCATCGCCCGCACCTGTTCGTCATTGACCTGGCCTCGTTCCAGCGATCGAAAGTTACATGAATAACGCTAGACTGTCTGCCGAATACAACGGCCGACACTAGCATTCTATCCGTTGCAAAAGATGATGTTGATTGGAAAAGGGGAGAGTCGGGGCGAGAGGATTCGAACCTCCGACCACCGGTACCCCATACCGGTGCGCTACCGGACTGCGCCACGCCCCGTCGGCCCGAGTATAACACAGGGGCTTCTGCGTTCTGATCCCGGACAACCCACGGGAAGGCGTTCCGAAGAACGCGCATCCCGTGGGTGAATCCTGGTTGCCTACTTGATTTCGGCCGAGGCGCCAGCCTCTTCGAGGCGGGCCTTGGCTGCTTCGGCTTCTTCCTTGGTGACGCCCTCGCGGACGGCCTTCGGTGCAGCGTCCACAACGTCCTTGGCTTCCTTCAGGCCCAGGCTGGTGAGCTCGCGCACAGCCTTGATAACCTGTACCTTCTGGGCACCGACGTCGGTGAGGATGACGTCGAACTCGGTCTGCTCGTCTTCGGCAGCAGCAGCGCTAGCTTCGCCGCCGCCAGCAGCAGCGGCGACCATCGGGGCAGCTGCGGTCACGCCGAAGCGGTCTTCGAGTGCCTTGACCAGCTGGGAGAGGTCAAGAACCGACATCTCCTCGATCGACTGAATGATTTCGTCCATTTTTTCCTGGCTGATTGCCATTGTGCGGTGTTCCCTTCATTTGCTGCATGTACTGCAATGTCGCCCTTGATCCGTTGATCAGGCGCTTTCCAACTGACTCTGTCGCGCCTGAAGCACGTACATGAACGATCGCATCGGCGCGGCAAGCACACCGACAATGCTGTACAGCGGTGATGACATGCCACCGACAACCTTGCCGAGCAATACATCCCGGCTTGGCAGGTTTGCGATCTCATCGATGCGCTCGGCAGCGACCAGCTGACCATCCAGCAATCCGGAGCGGACCTGGAGAATGCGGGACGAGCGAACGAAATCATTGACGATCTTCGCCGGCTGCGCCACGTCATCATAGGCGAGCACGAGTGCGGTCGGGCCGACCAGTTCTGTTTCCAGAATTCCCAGGTCGTTTGCCCGAGCAGCGATGCGTGCCAGCGTATTCTTGGCAACTTTGACATCTGCATTGTGTGGTCGGAGCTGCGCGCGCAGGTTCTGGAGATCAGCGACCTTCAGACCGCGGTAATCCGTAACAATCGTCAGGGATGCGCGTCCCAGTGCGTCCGTCAGCTCTTCAACCAATGCTTCTTTTCTTGGTGTAGGCAGGGCTCTTTCACCTCCTCTCGAAACCATCTATCGTGACAAACAAAATGCCCCCGCGCCATGAGGGCAGCGGGGGCATGACAGTCATACCTGGAGCGACCGGTGAGATCGCTTTCCGCACTCCTCGGCCGGATGATTAAGCCCTGAAACAAGGCCCCGGCTGTCTTCGGCGCGTGAACTCGCTAAGTTGTATCAGGCAATCTGGCTCGAGGCGGCGAACGCTTCGTTCACCTCAAGCGGAATGCCAGGAGACATTGTACTGCTAATCGAGATCGAGCGGCAATAGACGCCCTTGGCTCCGCTCGGCTTGTTGCGCTGAATTGCGTCGGTCAACGCATTCAGGTTCTCGAGCAACTGCTGCTCGCTGAACGATCGCTTGCCGATAATGCTATGCACAACACCGGTGCGGTCGTTCCGGAACTCGACTCGCCCGCCCTTGAGGTCGCGAATGACATCAGGCAGGTCTTCCGGCGAGCGGACAACGGTTCCGGTGCGCGGGTTTGGCATCAAACCACGCCGGCCGAGAATTCGGCCGAGGCCACCGACTTTGCTCATCTGGTCGGCCATTGCGATAGTGGCGTCAAAATCGAGCCAGCCGCTGTTGATCTGGGCAACCATGTCGTCGCTGCCAACATAGTCAGCGCCAGCCTCTTCGGCGATACGTGCGCCATCGCCGACGGCGAAGACGAGCACACGAACAATGTTGCCGGTGCCATGTGGAAGGGAGACGGTCGAACGAACTGTCTGGTCGGCCTGGCGAGGATCAATGCCGAGTCTGAAATGGACCTCAACAGTTTCGTCAAAATTGGCAGTTGGCATCTTGCCGAGCAGTGCGATTGCCTCTTCGGGAGAGTAAAACGCATCTTCTTCAAGCAGCTCGACTGCCTGGTTGTACTTCTTGCCGTGCTTGGCCATGTCTGAAAATTCCTTACGTTGGTGCAATCGGGATGACGAGCATCCCTCCCAAACGAACCAGCCTGCTAGCGGATGGCAATACCCATCGAGCGGGCGGTTCCTTCAACCTGCTTGATCGCGCCGTCAATATCGACCGCATTGAGGTCCGGCATCTTCAGCTCGGCAATCTCGCGGATCTGGTCGGCGGTGACGCGCCCGGCGACCTCGGAGTTCACGCGGCTTGCGCCCTTGTCGATACCAGCGGCACGGCGCAGCAGGTCAGCTGCCGGCGGCGTCTTGGTAACGAACGTAAACGAGCGGTCCTCAAACACCGTGATGACGACCGGGATAATCTGTCCTGCCTGGCTTGCGGTGCGCTCGTTGTACTCCTTGCAGAAGTTCATGATCGCAACACCGTGCTGGCCGAGGGCAGGTCCAATCGGCGGTGCCGGTGTGGCTTTCCCCGCCGGTATCTGGAGCTTGATATACGCCCTGATTTTCTTAGCCAACCTGAACTGGCTCCCTTCCAACCCTGATCACTCCGGGCACCCGCCCGGGCTTGTCAGATCGCATTATCCTGGCAAACCGGCCTCAGACTTCACGCTCCACTTGCAGGAAGTCGAGTTCGACCGGAACTTCCCGGCCAAAGAAGGAGACAAGAACCTTGACTTTGCCCTTGTCCTGGAGAATATCGTCGATGGCGCCGCGGAAATCGCTGAACGGTCCATCCATAATCCGGACCGTATCGCCGACAGCCAGCGAGACCTTGACCTTTGGAGCTTCAGCGGTCATGCCGCTAATGATCGAATCGACCTCGGTCTGCGAGAGCGGCGTAGGCTCGTCGCCCATACCCACGAAGCTGGTAACGCCGGGGGTATTCCGGACAACGTACCAGGAGTCATCGTCCATCACCATGTTGACAAGCACATAGCCCGGGAAGACCTTGCGCTGAACAGTCTGGCGCTGGCCGGATTTGATTTCGATCTCTTCCTGCGTTGGAACGATCACTTCGAAAATACGGTCGGCAACATCCATCGACTCAACGCGATGCATGAGATTCTGGCGAACCTTGTTTTCGTAGCCGGAGTAGGTATGCAAGACATACCACTGGCCCTGAACTTCAGATTCGTTTTCTTCAACGCCCTCGGCTTCGCGTGCGCGTTGGATCAGTCGTTCCCGTAGTGAGCGTGCCATGCCAGCAAGTTCCTAACCGTGAGCTAGAAGGACGGTATTGCTTCCCACAGGCGAACCAGTCCTGCATCGATACCGCCGAGCACGATTCCGAGGGCAGTTGCCATCGCAATCACAACAATGGTCAGGGTTCGGGTCGTCTGCTTGTCTGGCCAGGTGACTTTTCGGATTTCGGAAGACGTATCCCGAATCAAGGACTGCAAGCCCTTGAACCTGCCTGGCTTTTCGCCGCCCTTACTCGTTGTCCTCGTTGCCATCCGACCTTCTCCCGGTTTGCGGGACACTTCAATACCACCGCATCATTGCTGCCCGTTTCAACCACGGGCAGTTTCGTTGCTTCAACGCAAAAAAGAAGGTAGAGCTCCATTGCTCAACCTTTGCCGCGTCAACAACTGCTTGTTGCCCCCGAGCAAAGTTAGATAGGGGGCAGGGCCGGCAGGAATCGAACCCGCAACCTGCGGTTTTGGAGACCGCTGCTCTACCAATTGAGCTACGACCCTATGCGTCCAGGGGCCCGACTACCGGGTTTCCCGATGGAGACGCTGCACCCGGCATCGTGGGCAGAACTTCTTCAACTCGAGCCGGCCAGTGTCATTTCGCCGGTTCTTCTCGGTTGTGTAGTTCCGCTCTCTGCACTCGGTGCATTCCATCGTGATGACCAGGCGGTCAGCCTTGCCCTTCTTGGCCATTATATCCTACCTGCCTTCTGGTTGCGAGTGGCCCCAACCGGGGCCACTCAACCTGTCGCATCGTTATCCGGTCACCGGCCGGACCCGTCGAAAGCAGGCCGGTCAGAGGAATAATTCTACTTGACGATCTTGGTAACGACACCGGCGCCGACGGTCCGGCCACCTTCTCGGATCGCAAACCGCAATCCTTCTTCAATCGCCACCGGCA
>CAZRNC010000173.1:0-6340 GCA_964601285.1 uncultured Thermomicrobiales bacterium
GTACGGGTGTCAGATCCCCTGTGGTCCTGTACTCAGGATGACAATCAAAGATGGTTGCTCCTGATTAGGCTGTGGTGGCATCGAGTTTTGGCTTACACATGCCGGTTAATCTGTCATCCTGAGCGAAGCGTAGCGAGGCCGAAGGATCTCTTTCCATGCCAACTGCAACAAGAACCGGATACTAACGAAACCACGATCCGCTCAGGATGACGGCCCCCCTACCCATCCAACGCCGCGTACGCCGCAGCTGCAATATGCGTCGCGTCGACTTCGTAGTGACGGTACAAATCCTCGCGGGAGCCGGATTGGCCGAAGTCGTCGATGCCCAGCGAAATGACGCGGGTGCCATAGACGCTGCCGAGCCAGGCGAGGGCGTGGGATGCGCCGTCCTGGACCGTCACGATCGGAGCCTTGCGTTCGTTAACCGGGATCAGCGTTTCGAGGTGCTTGGTCGGCTGCTCACCGTCGATCACGCCGATCTGCCAGCGCTTCAGCCGGCGCCACTGCTGGTAGAGCAGTTGCGGTGAGGTCAGGTTCAGCACATTCGCGGCAACACCCTCTTCGTGCAGCATCCGGGCTGCTTCGAGCGCCTCCGGGATCATGACGCCGGTGGCGACGATCTGGACGGTATCGCGCGGGTCGGTATCCGGTGCATCCAGCCGGGCGTCGAGCATGCGGTAGCCGCCGGCCAGCACCTGACGGCGTAGCTCCTCGATGCCAAACCGTTCGATAGATGGCGCAATCAGCCCCTGGTCGATCAGCTTGGTCGAGAGCCGCAGGTAGGTCGATAGGCCATCTTCCCGGTTGCAGCACTCGCGCAGCGCCTCAAGGAGCATCCACTCCAGCTCCTGGGCGAAGCATGGCTCCCAGGATCGCAGGCCGGGCAGCTCGATGCCGACCGACGGGGTGATCGTTGACTGGTGCGCGCCACCTTCTGGCGAGAGGGTGATACCGGACGGTGTGCCGGCGAAGATGAACTTCGAGTTGGAATAGACGCCGTAGATCAGCGCATCGAGACCGCGCAGGATGAACGGGTCGTAGACCGTGCCGATCGGGAAGAGCATCTGGCCGCTGAGTTCATGGGAGAGGCCGAGCATGTCGAGCATCATGAAAAGGTTCATCTCGGAGATGCCCAGCTCGATGTGCTGCCCGCCGGGTTTCGGCTCCCAGCGCAGCAGTTGCATGGCGCCTTCCTGGGAGTAGGTCCGCGCTTCCTCAAATGACCAGACGCCGGCCTTGTTGATCCAGCCGCCGAGGTTGGTCGAGACCGAGACATCCGGCGCGGTGGTGACGATGCGCTCTCCCACGCCTTCCAGATCGGCCAGGCGGGTGAGCAGCCGGCCCAACGCTTCCTGGGTGGACGTTGATTTGGTGCGGTTGTGGTCCAGGTGCTCCGGGATCATGTCCGGAGTCACTGCCGGTGGTGGGCAAACATCGTCGGCGTAAATGCGCTCCCACGACTCCTTGCAGAGCTGACCGGCGGGGGAATCTTCGGCAAACCGTGCCCACTCCTCACCTTCCGGAATGCCAAGCGCCGCCTGCACGTCGTCGATCTGTTTGTCGTTGAGCAGGGCGGAGTGGTTCAGCGCATCGCCGAAGAAGGGCAGAGTCCAGCCCTTGATCGTGTAGGCGAAGATGACGGTCGGGCCGCTCTTCGGCCGCAAACCCTCGGCGATCACCTCAACCAGATCCTGCAGGTCATGTCCTGCCAGGTTGGCGATCAGCGCCGGAAGCTCATCGTCCGGCACCTCTTCGATGGCGTTGGCGACGTACATGCCGTCAGGCCGGTCGGCAAGCCGCTTGCGCAGGGTTGCGCCATCCAGCCGGATCAGCGTTTGATACTCAACGTTGTCCATGTTGTCGATCGCGTCGCGCAGGTACTCACCGTGCTCCTGGGCGAAGATGGATCGCAATGCCCGGCCATATTTGACTTCCAGTACGTTCCAGCCGCTCTCGGCGAAGAGCGATTTCAACTGGGTGGCACGGATGCCGGGGATCACCCGGTCGAGGCTCTGCCGGTTGAGGTCGACAATCCAGAGGACGTTGCTGATCGGGGCAACCGCCTCGTCGATAATCGCTTCCCAGATGTTGCCCTCGTCCAGCTCAGCATCACCGATAACGGCGATAAAGCGGTTGGACGTCACGTCGTGGAAATGGTTCTTGACGTAGGCGTGGCCCAACCCGGCAAAGAGCGGTGCGACCGCGCCGAGTCCGACCGAGCCGGTCGAGAAGTCCACCGGGTCCGGATCCTTGGTACGGCTGGGATAGGCCTGGATGCCGCCATACTCGCGCAGGGTGGTGAGATAGCGCTCCGGCAGTTGGCCCATCAGATACTGGATGGCATGGTAAATCGGCGAAGCGTGCGGCTTGATCGAAACCCGGTCTCCTCGCTGGAGCTGGTTGAAATAGAGCGCCGTCAGAATCGAAACGACCGAGGCGGACGAGGCCTGGTGGCCGCCAACCTTGGAGCCATCGGGACTTTCGCGGACGTTGTTGGCATGGTGGATGATGTTGGTGCTGAGCCAGAGTACACGGCGCTGAACCTCTTCCAGCACCGCCAGCTCTTCTGCGGTGAGGGGTGGATCGGAAATCGTTTCCCCGGTAATGCCAGGCAGGTCTTCCTTGGTTGCACGTTGAGCCATTCCAGAACCTCTCTCACCTTATTGTCAGTGGCATCCTGCATCGACAGCACGCAGGCAGTGGACGATGCGACACCGTCTATTGTCACCTATCACCGTTGACCGGTACAACCCGCCAGACCTGCAAATCCGGTTCGTCGATGAGCAATTCGAACCCGGCATCGCTGGCCCAACCCTGTTCGTTGGGCCATTTGCCAAACGAGACATTGGCGGTAATCCAGAGATAGTCAGCCCCCGAATCCTGTATGGTCTCCAGCCAGGCGTCCTGGTCCGGCGCTCCAAACCGCTGGAATGGGTGGCCCCAGTCGTAGGATTGCAACACACCATCGTGGGAGATCGTCAGCACCCTGTTTTCCAGGCGCTGGCCGTAGAGCGCCCAGGTCGCATTGGTGCCGGCGACGGCGATGGTGGCCGGTTCATCAGCGGTCGACTCCCGCAGCCAGCGCCAGCTTGCCGGCTGGCTGCCGAGGAAGCTCTCCAAGCGGCCCCACTGGTCGTAACGTTGCGCCTCGTAGCGGTCGCCAACAACCGGCCAGAGCAGCACCAGCAGCAAGGCCAGCGCCGTCACCAGCAATCCGGATCGGCGTGGCACCGCCATGTTCCGGCAGATCAGCACGACAACTGCCGAGCCAAACACCAGCACCGCTCCACCGAACAGCCAGAGTGGCCGCTGCCAAACGCCGGAGTCGGCCGGCAAGCTGGCGACGTTCACCAGACCAAGCGGAATCGCAACCAGCGCCGGCAACCAGTTTCGGCCTGGCATCAGCAACAGCCAGCCCCAGACAGCGGCGACGATGCCCCAGGCCAGCGTTGCATAGAGGAAGCGCTCGAAGTGATAGGGCACCACGAACCAGAAGAGCGCCAGCGATAGTCCGGTCCAGCCTGCCAGCAGCAGCACTCCTGCGTTCCGCGTCCTGAATGTCCGCAACGCTGCCAGCACCAGCCCTGGCAGGATGAGAAGCGGGACTGTCCAGCCAAAGAAGCTCCGCATCCCGAAGCCGAAGAAGCCGGACCAGTCGAACGGGTAGAAGGGGTGCGTCTCCCGCCACTCACGGGTGGCCGTGTAGAGTCCCGGCAACACCCGGTCGCCGATGCTGATACTGGCCGGATAGGACGGATTCCCCATGACAACGATGTTCCGCAGATACGAGTAACTGCCGAGCAGGACGACGATCCCGGCGCCGATCAGAGCGATCCGGATAACAGGTTTCCAGCCTAATCGACGAACGAGAATCAGCAGCCAGACCAGCCCGAGCACCGCCACGAAGGGCATCGCCAGCACCTTCGTGCCGGCGGCCATCCCCAGCAGGGCCGCACCCATCGCTGCCCGCCAGAGGGTGGGTTGACGATGGAGCAGGGCGAGGTTGGCAGTGGCCGCCACCAGCAACGCCGCCAGAATCAGGTCGTTTTCGGCAGTGGCAATGCTCCGCAGGACGTCCGGCAGGGTCAACGTCAGGAGTCCGGCGGTCAAAGCGCCGGCAACCGGTATCCGGACCTCAATCGCCAGCCGGACCACTGCCAGCAGCAGCAACAGCAGGAACGGAGCCTGGACGAACCGCACCAGCACATCGCTGGAAAACGGCGCGGTCAGCCAGTGCATCCAGAGCGAACTGTTCAGGGGATAGAAGGGTGGAGAAGGATCGCCCGCCGCCGGCACCGGCATCACCAGCCGGCCATGCTGGATCCATTCCGCCACAAACGGCAGGTGATAGGCCGCAGCATCACCCACCGGCGGCAACAACCCGCGGTCACGAATGACCTGCGCCCCGCCAAACACCACCAGCCCGGCCAGCACCGCATGCGGCCAGCGAATTTGCTCTCGCCAATTGGCTGCGCCCGGTTGGTCCCCGAAACGTTGATCTGGCCCAACAGTGTTTTGCCTGTCATCCCGACGCACGAGGGATCCGCTCTCCTTTGCCAGACCAGGGGCTACGGCTCCCTCCTGCGTCGGGATGACAGGATAAGGATCGTGCTCATGATTACCGCGTTCGCCGGTCGAGTTGACAGGTTTGGTCCCAGCGTACAGCGCCACCATCGCAATCGACGCAACGGACAGCAACAGCCAGTGCAGATGGAACAGCCCGACCGTTCCCAGCACCAGACCGCACACGACAACAGTCGCCAGGCCAATTGTGGCGGCGTCGAGGATGCGGACATCGTGTGGGTCGGAATCACCAAACCTGCCGGCGATCAACCAGCTAGTCGCGCCAACAAGCGCGGTCATCGCCAGCAACACCAGCATCCCGCCGCGACCGGAATCGAGCCAGCCCAACCGGCTCCCCACGGCAAGCAGCAACACCAGCAGGATCAGCAGCCGGACGGCCCGCGTCAAACGCACAGCAGGCGATCAGGAGACCGGAACGGCCTGGGCGGGGGTATATTCGCGGCGCTGGGTAACCGGGCCGGTGGTGACAATAGCGCTGCCATCCGGCTGGACGGTAACCCGGTAGAGGTCCAGCGGTCGCGGGGCCGGCCCGGCCACAACCTCACCGTTGCGATCGAAAACGCTGCCATGGCAGGGGCAATGAAAACGCCCGTCGCTATCGTGCCAGTCGACATTGCAATGCTGGTGGGTACAGCGTGCCGAGAACGCCAGCAGCCCGTCCTCATTCTGAATCAGAAAGAACCGTTCGGACTGGTTGCGAAGTGGTGCTGAATCTGATCCCGGAATCTCGTCGGCCGGTAGTTCAACATCTTTCGGGTCCGGGTCATCTTCCTCCATTGCGATGCAAGCTGAAAGGAACGCGCCGGCCAGCAGCCCCGAACAGGCCGTCAAAAACCGTCGCCTGGTCCATTCCGTCCCCATGGGTCCTCCTTGTGTATCGATGCCATGAAAAAGTCGTTCGGCTCAATTGGTTCAAGCAGGAACGACAATCTTTCTTCGTCATCCCGAGCCGCCCCCACCGTCATCGACGAGCCACCCCCACCGTCATCCCGAGCGAAGTCGAGGGACCTCGAGGGTCGGATCTTTCCGGGTGACGTCAAGCTTCGACTCTCGAGGTCCCTCGACTTCGCTCGGGATGACGGATTTTGCCTGCTCGTCGATGACGGATTCTGCCTGCTCGTCTCTGGTTACTGCCCGTACGCCCCAACGCGATGCGACGCCTCCTGCCTCCGATTATTCCCCATCCGGCAGATCAACTGCCGAGGGGTGGCTGAAAGAGAAGCTTCTGGATCTTGCCGTTGATCATGTCGGTCAGGTACAGCTCGCCCTGTTCATCCTGGCCGAGCGAACTGATCGACATCCAGAACCGGCCGAGCTGGTGCTGCTCCCAAACACCATCAACCTCGGACGCACCCCAGACCCGGCCACTGCACCAGTCGGCGAAGACGTAGATGCCGTCCAGGAACGGATACTCCGCCCCACGGTAGACGAACCCGCCGGTAACCGAGCAGCCGTGCATCTCGTCATTCTCCGAATGGGGATAGGTCAGGATCGGCGGGACGAACGGCGACGGGTCGCACTCCTCATCCTCCGGGAAACAGGTGTGCGCTTCCAGCACCGGCCAGCCAAAGTTCAGGCCGGATTCCCCAGCGGGCATGCGGTTGATCTCTTCCCAGGCCAGTTCACCGACATCACCGATGAACATGTCGCCCGTCTGCGGGTCGAAGCTGAAACGCCAGGGGTTGCGCAGCCCCATCGCCCAAATCTCCGGCAGATAGTCACTGTCGCCAACAAACGGGTTATCCGCCGGAATCGC
>CAZRNC010000174.1:0-6337 GCA_964601285.1 uncultured Thermomicrobiales bacterium
GCGTCGCGGTCGAGATCGTCGAGCAGCGCACGGGAGACGACCAGCGTGGCATCGCGCGGGCCGGAACCAACGACCGCCGCGTTTGCCACGTCGGATTCAAGCAGCATCACCTTCGGCGCAGGCAGCCCGGCGGCGATGGCGATCTCCTCGACAACGTTGACCAGTTGCCGCTCTTCGAAATCACCCGGCCGTGGCTCCCGTGCGCCAAGAGTCAGCAACACCCCACCTGCGCCGCCATGCCGGAAGAGTGCCCGCAACACCACCCAGCAGCCGAGCATGAAGAGCATCCCCGGAACCAGCCAGACAACTGCTCCACGCAGCAGCAGATCGGCCGGAATCCGGCCAAAATCGCTCTCGGTTGCGCCGGTTGCCGGGTCGTCCAGCGCCTCGACGATATCGATCAGCACCCTGCCGGAAGAGATATAGAAATCCCAGAGTTCCTGGGGAATGGGCACCACCTTGCCGGTCGCCCAGGTGAAGACGACCGCCAGCGCAAACAGCACCGGGGTCAGGGCAATACTCATCGGGATGCCGGTCAACAAGGCAGCGATGGCCGAGATAAACGCCAGCCGCCAGGTCGCCCGGCGATGCCGGCGTTGCGCGCGGTAGAAACTCTCCCGGTTGGCCGGCCCGGGCACCTGTGCCCAACCGGCCGCCCGTAACGGATCCTGTCCGCCGGACAGCGGAGCGCCACACTGCGTGCAGAACGCAGTGCCAGACGGGTGTTGCCACCCGCAGGATCGGCAGACAGTACCGGAGGCAGGAGTGTTGTCGATCATCCCGGCCTACCGGCGGTCCACGTCCACCGTAAAGACGCGACCGCCCAGAGGAGCACGTGTGCTCTCCCAATGTCAATTTAGATAGCAGGCTTCTTGATCCCAGTGTAGCGGATTCCTGGTGGAGGTCAAGATTTCAGGCAGGAGGAATCGGACTCCGTAGGAGCGCAATGATAAGCGGCCACTGATCAATTCGGTAATCAGGAGCGACCATCTCATATCGTCATCCCGAGCGAAGTCGAGGGACCTCGAGCCTCGAAGCTTGACGTCACCTCGAAAGATCCGACCCACGAGGTCCCGACTTCGCTCGGGATGACGGTGAAAACAAGCATGTACAAGCCAAAACCGGGCAGGCGTTGCATGCGGACGCATTGCAATACGTCCCTACCCCTACGAGGATGGGCGTTCCTCAACCGCCACGACCGTGTCATACAGGCCGTAGTGGCGCAACCCTTCGTGGGATCCGATGCCGGTGTAGGAGAGCGAGGCATCCTCATAGCGCCGGAAGGCGAAGATCGCCTGGTTCATGTGGGTGGCGTTGAACACCCCGAGCGAGACCAGCCGCTCGAACTCCGGGACCGATAGGCCGGTAACCGCCTTGAAGAGCTCCGGTTCGAGTTTGGTAATCACATCCATCAGGGTGTTCTCGCGGTAGTCGGTCAGATACATGAAGGCCGGAATACGCGTCGCAAACTTGATCAGCTTCTCCTGAATCTGCTTGCGTTTGGATTTGTACTCCTTCTCCTCCTCGGTGAGCGTTTTCTTCTCGGCCGGGGAGAGATCGTCGCCGCGCGCTTTCTTCGTCGCCTTGACATCCTCGCTCTTGTTGACAACCGTCTCGAAGATGCCCAGCCCAAGCTGGCGGAACCCTTCGATGTTCATCACCGCGTCCATGGCATCCTGGTTGGCCATGATCTTGCGCAGTGTGTCGTTGTCGACATTGACCAGGATGGCAGATTCCCACTTGCGGGCCAGCAGCGTGGCCGAGGTGCCGGACATCGCGATATCGAGGATGCCGCCGGCGTCGACCTGGGTCATGTTCGAGCCGTCATAAGCCAGCACCGGCAGGAAGCTCACCAGCTCCTCAAGCGCCTCTTCCGGGTTGAGTGACCGTTCCTAGGAGGTTCATAAGCAGCGCGGAGCTGTCCACCCAAATGACTGGGGATGCGGCACACTAGCGGCTGCCCTTCCGTCTGTTGTCGTCAATGCAAAGCATTTGACAATTTTCGGCTGAGGTTCGTCCGCCCTCGACCCATGGAGTGATGTGGTCGGCCTCCATCTTTGCCAAATCGAAGCGTTTTCCACAAGCAGAGCACACTCCTTTTTGGCGCTCGTATGCCTCGCGCTTCATCTGAGGAGTAAAAGCACGGATGTTGAGATACTTCTCTTGTCGCGTGAGCACATATGGGTAGATACCAGCCTTCTTCGTGACATCTTCATCCATCATGAGGAATTGAACTTCACTCTCGATAGCTGTAGGGCTCAGCTTTGCCTTCCTAAATTCGTTGTAGAGCGGACCCCACGCCAGGCCCTTCATTTCCTTACGATAAGTGGTGAAGGTGGAGCGTACCCAACGTATGACATCTTGGAAGTAGTGCCATAATTCATTGGCATTTTCGTCGTGCTGGTGGCGAGACATATAGTCAGCCACCTGACCATCGTTGATCCACTTCAGTGCGGTCTCCAGATAATCCTGGCGAATGGGACTGCCATTGAGTAACGCCCCACCATCGTTGCCCAGTAGGTACGCTGCACAATTGGTCTTTGAGAACTTCAGCTTGGCGTCCGATAGCCACGGACCTGTGTAAACCGCATTGAGAAGTTCCTGGTCAGTTAGCTTCTCCCCGGCGATGTTGATGATTCTGAACCAGTCCAAACGCTCCCTGTCGGTTCCCTCACAGTGGTAGATCATCAACTCATAGTCAAGAATCTGGTCTCGCTCGTCGTTGGTAAGATTGTGAAAGAATCGGCTATCAATGGAGTAATCACCTGCCAGGTACTGACCAATACTGATCGTGCGCTGCTGCCCATCCAGCACCTCGAACATGCCCTGATCATTCTTCATCCAGTACATGACGTTAAGTGGGAAGCCGTTTCTGACGGTCCTGATAACCTCCTCGCGCTGCTTGTCCTTGTAGACGAACTCACGCTGGTACTTCGGGCGGATATCGAGTCGGCCACCATAGGCGGTGACACCTTCTTCCCCCGTGTCGGAGTAGTCGGCCATAACCTCACGAATGGTCATTCGATTCAGATCAATCTTCATGGTTACTCTCTGACTCTTCGATGCCTTATCAGCAAGCGGTCGAACAACCGGCGGTATTTGTGCCGTCCGTCCGGCGAGGCAATGTAAAACCGGGGGCCGCCCTTGACATAGGTGCCGCGGTCGGCAATTTCCGACATTGGCCTGCTATGGGTTTGGCTTGAGCCGACGATCTCAAACTGGTCGGGATTGTATTTGTCCAGAAAAGTGATCGGTACGCCCATTTCCCCATCATAATCAAGGGGGATGTCGAGCACTCTCGGCACTTCAATTGCGTCGTAGTTGACGTACCAAGGATACTCCTCGGGACTATATCGCTTATACAGAGTGAGTTCCTGGTGGCGCTTGGTCGTGTCTAGGTTGGTGTACCAGTTGATGCTCCCGAAGCTAATGTATTTGGCTCCATCTTCCACTTTCATTCGCGATTCAGTGGGAACGTTGTACTCCATGGGCACACGGAACCACTTGGTGCCGCCGTTGTTGTAGCCGAGCCACATTTGATCCTGCTGGATATACTGGAAAGTTTCGCGGTAGGTGAGCGCAGTTTGACTTCCGAGAATCACGAACTTCTTTTCATATTCCATCAACTGATCAACATACTCTCGGAACAGACTGAAGGGAGGATTGGTGCACACGATGTCGGCACGCTTGAGCAGATCAATGCACTCAGCGGAGCGAAAATCACCGTTGCCTTTGAGCGGGGTGGCACTATTCTTGTTACTGTTGAGAAGGTGCTTCACATCTCCCAGGTCGATCGCTCCATCGTTGTTGGCATCGGGAATCTCGGTAATCTCCACTACGAAGGGCTGTTTTCCGTCTGGCTTGAGTCCTTCAATATCCAGTAATGGCAATTGGGTGCCTGCAATGGGTGAGCCGCTATAGCTGGAAGCAATGAGCTTCTTCAGCCCGAAGAAGTCAAAGTTGCTGGCAAAGTATTTGAAGAAGTTGCTCTCATAAGGGTCGTCGCAATTGCAGAACACCACTTTTCCCCGAAATTGCTCGCGGTAGTGTCTCAGTTCATTCTCGATATCCGTGAGCTGGGTATAGAACTCGTCGCGCCGCAGTTCCTTTGCCCTCTGTAGATTGGCTTGGAGCTCCCTGGCCATTCCAGCCCCCTATTGTCGGTATCCATAAATGAGTGCAGCGACTCATCCTTACCAGCATGTATTCACTCGTTATACTGGACGATTGCGGGTTGGGCATTTTACATGGCCACCGCCACTGCCATCATATTCGCACATTGGCCATGATTCCATCCCTCGCCAATTCGTCGTCCGGCCCAATGTTCAGGAAGCTGTTGAAGATGGCGGCCAGATTCTCGCGGCACTCGGCGGCGTTGTCCGCCAGCAGCTCGATGCCGTAGGTGCACATCAGCCCGAAGAGAGCGTAGTGCCGGCGTTCGAAGTCGCTCTTGCCGTAGCGTAGATGGACGGTCGCAAGCTTGCGGACCAGTACGGCAATCAGGAAATTGCCGGAGCCGCAGGCGGGTTCGAGCACCCGTGCGTCGATCCGTTCGGATTCATCCTTGACCAGATCGAGCATGGCATCGACCAGCCAGGCGGGGGTGAATACTTCGCCATGGTCGGCCACCCGTTGCTTCGATTTGACCAGTCGTTCGGTCTCCCTGACGGATTTCACGGCCCCTCGTTCCGGTTGTGCTGACAAGAGATGAGTATACGACAGTTCTGGGCAATTCGGCGTATTCCCCTACCGGTCCAGCACTGCCCGGAGCAGGAAGGCGTCGCTCTTGTAAGCGTCGTCCAGAATCGTCGAGACCTTGCGCCAGCCGTGGCCTTCGCCGGGGTAGGTGTGGTAATCGACATCCTTGCCGGCGGATTTCAGCGCGGCGGTGACCTTGTTCATCTCCGAGGGGTGGCAAACGATGTCCTCTTCGCCCTGGAGAATCAGCAATGGATTCACCACGTTATCCACAAAGTTGATCGGCGAGCGGTCGCGGTAGAGCTCGGGACGCTGGCCGCCGGTGCCGCCCATCAGCTTGGCGAGGTAGTGCTTTTCAAAGACCCAGGTCTTCTCGTGGAAGGTCAGCAGGTCGGCGATGCCGAAGCGGCAGATGCCGGCCTTGAAGGTTGCTGGCGCCTTGGTCATGCAGATGAGCGTGCTGTAGCCGCCGGCGGAACCACCGGTCGCGACCACCCGGTCGGGGTTGACCAGCCCACGGGCGACGACCGCTTCCACGCCGCTGACATAATCGTCCAGATCGCCACCACCCCAGTCGCCATAGAGTCGTTCCATAAACTCCCGGCCATAGCCCTTCGAGCCGCGGTAGTTTGGTACCAGCACGAGATAGCCACGCTGCACCAGATACTGAATCCAGGGTGTCCAGTTTTGCATCGATTGGCCGACCGGCCCGCCATGGATGAAGACGACCAGCGGATGTTCGCCGGGCCGCTGCTCCTCGGGAGTGAAAAGCATCCCCTCGACGGTCAGACCGTCGGACGCTGTCCAACTGATCACTTCCGGCAGGACGAGATCCCCACCCAGCACGCCGCCGGTGGCGCTCTGGGTGAGTTGCCGGCGGCTGCCATCCAGCCCGATCAGCCAGAGATCCGGCGGCAGCAACGGGGATTCGAAGGTGCAGAGGATCGTCTGCCCGTCGATCCAGGTCAGGTCGCCGTGGATGCCGGTTTCGCTGGTGATCTGGCGGGTTTCGCCGTTTTCCCAGATGTGGATCTGCGTTTCGCAGTTGGCGCTGACGCCGTAGGCGATCTTCGAGCCGTCCGGCGACCAGGCCGGCGAGCGGTGGTCGGATTGCTGGTCGACCAGGCACTCTGCCTCGGAGCCGTCGGCCCGCATCCGCCAGAGGTTCGGATAGCCGTTCTCCCGGTCGGAGAGGAAGAGGATGTGCTGGCCATCCGGCGACCATGCCGGCCAGTTGTTCGCCACCCGGCTGCCGCCGGCGACGGTGGTCAGCTCGCCGGTTTCGAGGTTTGCAACAACAATCGCCACTTCATCCCAGGGCATGTCGTAGTGCGGCCAGCGGACGTAGAGCAGCGACGTGCCATCGGGCGACCATTTCGGGTTGGAGACGTAGCCATCGTCGTCCGGGTCGCTGATCTGGCGGGTGCTGGTTCCTTCTATTGAAGAGACGAAGATGTCGACTGTCTCGCCACGCTCGGCGACGAAGGCGACCTGGCTGCCATCTGGCGAGACGGCAGGCGAGTGATGGTTCCCGGCGGCTTCATCGTGGGTGGTTGCTGCTCCACCGCTGGCCGGCACGCTCCAGAGCTTGCCCTGGCGGTTCGAGGCGTAGACGATCTGCTGGCTGTCCGGGGTCCAG
>CAZRNC010000175.1:0-6313 GCA_964601285.1 uncultured Thermomicrobiales bacterium
CGGATCGTGGATAGCATCTTTGGAGTCTCCATCAACTCTCTGCTAACAGTCCTGGCGATCCTGTTTGCAATCTGTCTCTCGTTCGGTGGCTGGATTGCCTTGCGGCATCGGGTTGTCTTCAAGATGGGCATCCGGAACATCCCCCGCAGGCCGGCCCAGACGATCCTGATTGTCACCGGTCTGATGCTGAGCACCTTGATCATCGCTGCAGCCTTCACCACCGGCGATACGTTGAGCCACAGCATCCGCTCCGAGGTCTACACCATCCTCGGCCGGGTAGATCATCTCGTCGTCGTTTCGACCGGTGAAGACAGCGAATCTGCCCGCCCACAAGCAGGGATCACCCTGCCTGAATCACTCGCAGCGGACCTGACCCGCGACCTGGCTGACAATTCCGACATCACCGGAATCATCCCTGTCCACTCCGAGCGGGTACCGGTGCTGAACACACGCACCGGCCTGAGCGAGCCAGCACTATCACTGGTCGGGCTTCCTTCTGAAGGCCTCGAACCGTTTGGAAACATCGTCGACCTGAGTGGCAATCTCATCGAGATTGCCGCGCTGGGAACCAACGAAATCGTGCTGGGTGAAAAGCCGGCCGACAACCTGAACGCCGAGGTGGGTGACACCCTGCTGGCTTTCGTCCAGAACCAACCGCACGAACTCATCGTCGTTGCGATTGGCCCCGATTCGCTGCTGCTCGGCTTCCAGGATCCCGGGGATCCCGGCGGATTCAGCATGCCACTGGAGCGTGCTCAAGCCATCTTCGACCGTCCCGGCGAGGTGAACTACCTGGCAGTAGCAACGAGTGGTGGAATCCGGGACGGGGCACATCTCTCCGGGCCGGTAACGGATGCTCTCAACGTGGCTCTGGAAGGGACATCTGCCCGGGCAGTTCCGGTGAAACAGCAGGCGCTCGACATTGCCGACGACACCGGCAGCATGTTCCTGACGCTGTTCCTGGCGTTCGGCATGTTCTCGATTGCGGTCGGGATCCTGTTGATTTTCCTGATCTTCGTCATGCTTGCAGCAGAACGCCAGCCGGAGATGGGAATGGCTCGAGCCGTCGGCATGCGCCGGCGCCAGCTCATCCAGATGTTCATTGCCGAGGGGTTAGGCTACGACCTGGTTGCGGCACTGGTTGGCGCACTGCTCGGCATCGGAGTGGCATTCATTATGGTCGGCGTCATGGCCAACATGTTCGGCGACTTCCTGGCCATTGAGCCAACAGTATCCTGGAAGAGTCTGGCGGCGTCATACACGCTCGGTGTCGTTGTGACGTTCCTGACGATCGTCGTGTCATCCTGGCGGGTGAGCAAGCTCAACATCGTCGCAGCAATCCGCAACACCTCGGAGCCACCACGGAAACGTGCAGGGCGGCAGACACTCTTCTACGGTATTGCCGGTATCGTGGTCGGACTGCTGCTTGTGCTGGTGGGTCTCGAGAGCAATCAGGAGTTCCCGTTCTCACTCGGCTTTTCGATGATCCCGTTCGGGGTGGCCATCGCGCTGCGCCGCTTCGGGCTGCCGGCCCGGCTGGTCTATTCCCTGGCTTCGCTGGTGGTGTTGGCCTACTGGCTCATGCCGGTCAGCCTGCAAACGCGGATTCTGCCGGAACTTGAAGGCGATATTGAAATGTTCGTCGCTGCAGGGATTATGCTGGTGGCGGCATCGACCATGCTGATCATCTGGAATGCGACACTGGTCACCCGCTTCATCGTGATGCTGGGGCGCCGGTTCAGCCGCTGGCTGCCCTCGGTGAAGATTGCCGTTGCCTATCCACTGGCAAACAGAATGCGCACCGGCATGACCATCGCAATGTTCAGCCTGGTCGTCTTCTCGCTGGTGATGATTGCCGCCATTAGCTCCAATCTGGTCAACATGCTTACCGGTGAAAACGCCGGCGGTGGCTGGGATATCTACGCGATCCAGTCGCCGAGCAATCCGATCCCGGATCTGGTTCAGGCGCTGGACGAACAAGGCATGGACACCAGCGTCATCCTTGCAACCGGACGGTTGGACACGATCACCCAATCGCGAACCCAGGTCCGCGAAGCCGGCAACCCGGAATGGTCCGAATACACCCTCAACGGCATGGATGCTGATTTTATGCACCATAGCAGCGCTTCGTTCCAGGTACGGGCAACCGGCTACGACAGCGATGACGCTATCTGGAATGCGCTCGCCACCGATCCCTATCTGGCAGTCGTTGACTCCTGGGCTTTGCCCACCGGCGGAGTGATCGCATCAGAACCGTCCGCACTCCGGCTAAGCGGCATTCAGCAAACAGATTCGGTGATGAACCCGATCGCCATGGAGATACGCGACCCGATTACTGGCCAGATGGCGTCGATCACGATTATCGGCGTCATCGATAGCGAGGTCTCTGCCTTTGAGGGAATGTATCTGTCACGGGAGACGCTCAATGGAGTCTTTGCCGGCCCGAGCTTCACAGCATTCACCGTCGCCATCGCTGCGGAAGCCGACCACGTTGCGGTAGCCAACGAAATCGAATCGAGCCTGGTCAACCATGGGGTGCAAACCATCTCAATCAAGGAGATGCTTGAAGAGAGTGCCGCCAGTTCCCGTGCATCGCTGATGCTCTTTCAGGGTTTCATGGGACTCGGCCTGATCGTCGGCATCGCCTCACTCGGCGTCATTTCCTTCCGGTCAGTCGTCGAACGACGCCAGCAGATCGGCATGCTCCGGGCAATTGGTTTCAGCCGGCGGATCGTGGCGGCCAGCTTTATCATCGAGTCGTCGATGATCACCCTGCTCGGTGTCGTCTCCGGTGCAATTCTCGGGGTATGGCTCTCCTGGAACCTGTTGACCAGCGACTACTTTCTGGGAACTGGTGCCCAGGTGAAGTTCATCGTCCCCTGGGGCACAGTCGGTTTCTTCGTCGCACTGTCACTCGGCGCATCGCTGCTGATGGCCTACATCCCTGCCCGCCAGGCATCGAGAGTGCCGATCTCGCACGCGTTGCGATATGAGTAGAACGGGCTACCCGTATAGCCTGGCCAATTGGAGCGTGCTTATGTCACGTCCGAATTCGCCCGGAGTAGCAACGAAAAAGGCGGATTCGCAATCGCGGTAGGATGAGAAGACGAGGCATCGTCAACAGGATCGAAGGATGGCACGATGGAACCAAACGGAAACCCCGACCCATTCCGGCAGGCCGAACGTCCGGGGATCATGGAGAATCTGGTCTCCGGCATGATCGAGCCGGTCCTTGGCGAAGGCAGCAACAAAACGGTCTTTGGCAGCCCCGTCCGCGAAGGTGACCGCACCGTCATCCCGGTGGCGCGGGTGAGCTACAACTTCGGGTTTGGCGGTGGTTCCGGAACCGGACCACGAATTGGCGACGACGGTCCACCACCCGGTGGAGATGGTGGTGGTGGCGGGGGCATGCTCAGCGCACGCCCGGTGGGCTATATCGAAACCGACAGCACCGGTAGCCGCTATGTGCCGGTGATCGACTGGTCGCGCATCTTCCAGGCAGCCGTCACATTTACAGGAATGGGCCTGCTGATCGTCCTCTGGAAATCACTCTCCCGCCGGTAGGAACTGCCACAACCTTGTAACAGTGATCGCTCCGGCCGTAACCCCTGTGTCATGCCAACGCAGTTAGCATCAGTGTAGCGAACGTTCTTACACGCAGAAGGGATCATCCATGAGCAAGAAACTGGACGGCAAGGTAGCCATCATCACCGGCGCGGCATCTGGGATCGGCAAGGCAACCGCGATGCTGTTTGCCAGCGAAGGTGCCAAGGTCGTCATTGCCGATCTTTCGGCCGACGCCGGCGAGGCGGTTGCTGCCGAAATTCGCGATGCCGGCGGCGATGCGATTGCCGTGAAAACCGATGTCGGCAACGAAGAAGAGGTCAAGGCCATGGTCGCCACGACCATCGGCAAGTATGGCCGGCTGGACATCGCCTTCAACAATGCCGGTATTGCTGGTCAGGCAGCTCATGTGGCCGACTATGATCCCGCATCGTGGGACCAGGTCATCGGCATCAACCTGACCGGTGTATTCCTCTGCATGAAGCACGAGCTTACACCGATGCTTGAGCAAGGCAACGGCTCG
Organism: uncultured Thermomicrobiales bacterium; assembly: GCA_964601285.1. Lineage (GTDB taxonomy): Bacteria > Chloroflexota > Chloroflexia > Thermomicrobiales > CFX8 > CAYWXR01. Next base: position 4,088 of record CAZRNC010000175.1, read on the forward strand.
ATCATCAACTGCTCGTCGATCCTCGGAACCGTCGGGTTCGCCGGCTCGGCTGCATACGTCGCAGCCAAGCATGGTGTCCTTGGGCTAACCAAATCCGCCGCGCTGGAATATGCAGAGCAGGGCATCCGGGTGAACGCGATCTGTCCGGGATTCGTCGCGACGGCGCTGATCGACCAGGCCGATGAGGCATCCGAAGCAGACCTGAAAGGGTACTTTGCCAGCCTTGCCCCGCAGAACCGGATGGGCACCTCCGAGGAGATCGCCGAAGCGGTCCTCTACCTGGCCAGCGACGCGGCAGGCTTCACCACCGGCATGTCCATGCTCGTCGACGGCGGCTACACCGCCCGGTAGCCGCCTGCGCCCTTCGTACCTGCGTACTGCGTACGGGAGAGGCGATGCCTCTCCCTCGGACCGGAACGGTCCGCCTCGCTGTCTGAGTCCGGCTGGATCGAGTGAGGTGGCGCTAACGCGCCAAGGGAGAGGCATCGCCTCTCCCCTACGACGCAGCCCGCCTTCGATCATGACACGAAGCCCACTGAACCACCGATACGTTTACAATGTGTCGTTGGATCGTTGTTTCGTGCCGGGTGGGTGTTCCTGCATTTGGCTCACAACAGGAAATCGGGGTGAGCCGCAGCTGTGTCGACCAATGACGCAAAGCTGACGCGGGCCGACTGGCTGGTTATCGCATCGCTCTCGATGGCGTCCATGCTCGGCACGCTGAACAACGCCGCGCTCAATCCCTTCCTGCCCGATGTTGCCCACGAGATGAACAGCACCGTTCCGGTGCTCGGGCAAACCGTCACGATCATGTTCATTGTAAGTGCGCTGATCGGCCTGGTTGCCGGGCCGCTAGCCGACCACTTCGGCCACCGCCGGCTCCTGATGATCGGGCTTGCCGCGCTGGTCGTCAATGCACTCGGGACAGCCCTCGCACCGGACTTCGTATCGCTGTTTGTCGTCCGGCTGGCCGGTGGGTTCGCCGGCGCGATCCTGTCAGGTGTCGCACTGGCAATTGCCGGCACGCGGTTCAAAGGTGAAGTCCGGCGTAAGGCGGTGAGCCTGGCTGCCGCATCCATGGCTGGCGGGCCAATCCTCGGAGTTCCACTGCTCACCACCGTTGGCGGCACGTTCGGCTGGCGCTGGGCGTTTGCCGTCTTTGCCATGGTGGCGATCATCGGGATGCTGCTGATCCGCAAGGTGCTGGCCCCGGACCCGCCACGAAACCCCGCCCCGTTTCAGGTTGCAAGTGTGCTGGCTGCCTACAAACCGATTCTTGGCCATATGCCTACCTTCGGGATAATCGGCGCAACCGCACTCCGCGGTCTATCCTGGAACGGTGTTATCACCTATGCCGGAGCCTATTTCATTGCCGAACGTGGATTAAGCACCGGTATGTCCGGCATCGTTTACATTGCAGGTGGTGCCGGATTCCTGACCGGTAGTCTGGCAGCAGGCGGGCGGCTGGGACGATTCCCGCCGGTACAAACGGTCGTTATCACTACCGCGACCAGCGGCATCCTGTTCGGACTGCTCTTCGTGCTGCCGGGCATCCCGCTGCCGCTGGCCTCCCTGGCGATTGGCGGGTTCATCGGATCCTTCGGCTGGGTGGCCGCCACCAACCTGCTCGCGAATACCTCGCCGGCTGGTGCTGCGACGACAATGGTGCTGAATGGCAGCGGTACCAACCTGGGATCGGCCGCCGGCGGCGCGATCGGTGGCGCGCTGATTGCTACGGTCGGCTACACCACGACCGGCCTCATTTTGCCGATCTTTGCCTTCGCCTCTTCGCTGGTCATCCTGATCTCGTCCCGGCGATAGGTCCGGCTCTCGCCTATACTGGAATGAGTTACCCGACGTTCAGAACAGGAAAGGCGGCCGCACCATGACCGCAACGACTCCACTTTCGCTGCCCGATCACAGTGGGCTGAATAGCCCCTTCGCCGCGCTGCATCATGTTGCACTGGTGACCAACGATATGGAGAAAACGGTCGCCTTCTACCGTGACATCCTTGGCAGCGAGATCGCCATGGCACACCGGATGGGACGCGAAGGGGAAGAGCGCCACTACTTCATCACCGTTGCCCCGAATGTCGTCTTTGCATTCTTCGAGTTCCCCGATGCCGAGCTTCCCGAGCCGCTGCCGGCAACCATGCCGAAGAGTGGCCGGTCGCTCGATCACATCTGCTTCCATGTTGCGACGCTCGAGGACTGGGAGCAGTGGAA
>CAZRNC010000176.1:0-6297 GCA_964601285.1 uncultured Thermomicrobiales bacterium
GATCGGCTGATGGTGGTGGCGTATCAGGTCACAGCACCGATCGCTTGCACCCGCTTGCTGCGCCAGCAGCGCACCAAGCTCCGGATGGCGCACCGCCAGGAACAGCCCGTGCCCGAGCCAGTTGTCCCGGGAGATGAGCCGGGCAAGCAACTCGGGCCACGTTGCCCCGAGCAGCACCCGGACAACCCGATGCGGCAATCCGACCCGCATCCGGTTGTCGGCCTTGCCGGTATCGTGCAGCACCGCTGCCAGCAGCAGGTCAGGATCGGTTTCGCCCTGTTCGACAAGCACCGTATATACCCGCAGGTGATGGACCCGGTCGAATGGCGTCAGGCGTGCAAGCAACTGCCACTGCTGGTCGTTCTCGACAATTTGCCGCAGTGCGCGGTCTATTACCCCGGCGTCGTCCTGGGGTAACGTGGCATCCAGAAACTGCCGAACCCGTCCACTAATCGTTTCCGAACGTGTTGCCATATCAGAACACACCAGAGCCAACGATCAGTCCCTCAAACAGATTGAAAACCGGTAGGTACATCTCCCGCAAAATGTCGCGCCCGAGGATCACCAGCATCAACAGCACCAGCATGCCGTATTGCTGAAGCGGAGCCATGTATTGATACCAGAAGTTCGGCAGGATGCCGGCCAGGATTTTGGAACCGTCCAGCGGAGGAATCGGGATCATGTTGAATGCTGCCAGCAGCAGGTTGATAAAGATCATCTGCTGCACCAGTAACCCGCCAAAGCCATCCAACTCCAGGTTCCCGAAACGCACCGGTATGGCTACGGCCATGGCCAGCACCAGGTTGGAGGCCGGGCCGGCTATCGCAGTGATCGCCATGCCGTGCCTGCCACCCCGCAGCAGCGATGGGTTCACCGGAACCGGTTTACCCCAGGCAATGGGCGCAAATCCGAATGCCAGCATCAACATGAACATGAACCCGATAGGGTCAAAATGGGATACCGGATTCAACGTGATACGGCCCAGCCGGGCAGCCGTGGGGTCACCAAGCTTGAACGCCGACCAGGCGTGCATGAACTCGTGGATCGTAATTGCGATCACAAAGGTGATGATCGTCGCAATAACGTAGTCAGGATCGATAGACATCTGGCCGGGTGGTCGAAACACTGAGGCGAAATCCCCGTTTCTGATGCGTCTGGAGCGGGCGAGTGCAACTCACCCCTACGAAGGACACTGGTCGCTCGTCCAAAGTAAACACCAGCCGGAAAACAATGCGCCACGGCGGTTTGGCCGTGGCGCATGTTTGCATTCGTGTTGGTGGTCGGGCGCTAGTCTGCTGCGACCGATCCCGGGTAGAGGTGGCAGGCGACGAAGTGGCCGCCACCCTGATCCACAAAGAGCGGATCGTGCTCGCGGCATACCGGCATCACATACGGACAACGCGTATGGAACCGGCAACCACTCGGCGGGTTGATCGGGCTCGGAACGTCGCCAGTAAGGATGATGCGCTCGCGGCGCTTCTCAACGACCGGGTCCGGAATCGGCACGGCCGAAAGCAACGCCTTGGTATACGGATGCAACGGATCCTTGATCAGCGCATCCCGGTCAGCCAGTTCAACAAACACACCCAGGTACATCACCGCAATACGGTCTGCGATATGGCGCACAACCGCAAGGTCATGGGCGATGAACAGGTAGGTGAGGTTGAACTCAGCCTGAAGGTCTTCGAGCAAGTTGATAATCTGGGCCTGAATCGACACGTCAAGCGCCGACACCGGCTCATCAGCAACGATGAAGTCCGGATTTGCCGCCAGCGCACGGGCAACACCTACGCGCTGTCGCTGTCCACCCGAGAACTCGTGCGGATAGCGGTTGGCAAAGTATGGATTCAAACCGACGGTTTCCAGAAGTTCGCGAACCCGCTGGTTGCGCTGGTCCTTGGGAACCAGGTTATGAATCTGCATCGGCTCGCTGATGATCGAACCCACAGTCATGCGTGGGTTCAACGATGCGTACGGATCCTGGAAGATCATCTGGAGGTAGCGGCGCATCTTGCGCATTTCGCCGCCATCCAGCTTCGTCAGATCGGTTCCGTTGAACTTCACTTCGCCGGCGGTCGGCTTGTAGAGCTGGAGGATCGAGCGGCCGGCGGTGCTCTTGCCACAACCGGACTCACCCACCAGACCCAGCGTCTCACCACGCCGCACCTGGAAGTTGATGCCGTCAACTGCTTTCACCGCTCCAACCTGGCGCTGGATGATGATGCCGCGGGTCAACGGGAAGTGCATTTTCAGGTCATTGACCTCGAGCAGGATATCTTCTGCCGGAGCCGCACCGTTGGAGGAAGTCGCGTTTGCCGTATCGGTTGCCATCGTTACGCCTTCGGCCCTTCTTTACTGACTTCTTCCCAGAACCAGCACGCCGAGCGATGGGCAGCATTGACATCCAGCAATGGTGGATTCTTCTGCTCACACTGCTCACGCGCGAAGTCGCACCGCGGAACGAACGGGCAAAGATCAGGAAGATCGATAAGGTCTGGCGGAAGTCCGCGAATTGGATCGAGCTTCTCTCTGATCTCGGAGTCCAACCGTGGAATCGAGTTCAGCAGACCAACGGTATATGGATGCCGTGGGTTTTCGAACAGTTCCTCGGAGGATGCAGTTTCAACCACGTGCCCGGCATACATCACGTTGATCCGGTCGCTCATACCAGCCACAACACCAAGGTCGTGGGTGATGAGCATCACAGCCGTGTTGTGCTCAGCCTGCAGGGTCTTCATAAGATCAAGAATCTGGGCCTGAATCGTCACGTCGAGCGCGGTTGTCGGCTCGTCAGCAATCAGCAGGCTCGGATTACAGGAAAGCGCCATGGCAATCATCACGCGCTGGCGCATACCGCCGGAGAACTGGTGCGGGTACTGGTTGACCCGGTCTTCGGCTTCAGGAATGCCCACCATCTCGAGCAATTCGATTGCCCGGCGGCGAGACTGGGATTTGTTCATACCCATATGCAGCTCAAGCGTTTCGCCAAGCTGCTTGTTGATCGACAGCACCGGGTTGAGAGAGGTCATCGGGTCCTGGAAGATCATGGCGATCTCATTACCCCGAATGTGACGAATCTCCTCATCACTCATGCTGACGATATCTTCACCCTTGAAGAGGATCTCTCCCTGGACAATCTTGCCAGGGGGCGAAGGAATCAGTCTCATGATCGACATCGCTGTGATGCTCTTGCCACAGCCAGACTCGCCCACGACACCGAGTGTTTCACCCGGCATGATGTCGAACGACACGTCGTCGACAGCCCTCACCACCCCATCTTGAGTGAAGAACTGCGTTTTCAGATTCTTCACGTCGAGTAGTGGTTCCATCGCTACTCCTTCGCCTCCTGGTGTTCACACCAGGTAACTATCTCCTGCACACATCATCCGTATCGCTTCGGATGATGCTTCCGCCACCTTATGCATTCCCGTTTCGCGCAATTTCTCTCGAGCATTGCCGCGCGGGGTCCGCCAAATGTGGCGAAATGCTCCCCCTGGAAATGGTACCTTGCCTCGATGCGAACGGTAATGTGCGCGAGTATAGCATCAATACGTCGCAAGCATCCACAGTCTACCGCGGATATTGCGAATCGCCAGCTTTCGCGCTTTCTTACCCCCCTCTTCCGCATCGAAACACGGACGCGAGCACCTTAGCATAGGAATGTCTTACCGGCAACAACATGTTTGACGGTATCCACCAATCTACGGTGCTCTGCCTGTTTTATCCGTGAACCGGAACCTTTGTCAACAGGTGATCGTATTGTTCGCTCTTGCCGCGAACTGCATCGAAAAAGATCTGCTGAATCTTCTCGGTAACCGGACCTCGCTCGCCCGTTCCAACCGGCCGGCCGTCGATCTCTCCGATAACCGCAACCTGGGCACCTGTGCCACACAGGAACGCCTCGTCGGCGATGTATAGCTCGGAGCGATCGATCTCGCGGATGTCAACCGGAATCCCGGCGTCTTCGGCAAACTGGATCACCGACAGGCGAGTGATACCTTCCAGAATGTCGCCGGTGATCGGCGAGGTGATCAGCGTGCCATCGCGAACGATGTAGAAGTTCGCACCGCTCGCCTCGGCTACCTTGCCGCGAGCGTTCATCATCAATGCATCGTCGTAGCCGGCTTCTTCCGCCTGATCCTTGGCAAACGCCGAGTTGATGTAGGCTCCGCTGAGCTTGCCCCGGCTCGGAATGTTGTTGTCCGTGCTGCGCACCCAGGACGAAACCAGCATCTTCAGCGGCCGGCTCATGTCGAAATAGTCGCCGAACGGGATCATATAAATAGTAATGTCATCTTCAATACCGTTCAGCCGCGGGCTCAATTCCAGCCCCGCCTTGTAAATGAAGGGCCGGATGTAGATATCCGACTGCGGGTTGTTCTTGAGCACCAGATCCTGCACAACCTGTGCCAGGCTGTCAGCGTCGACGTTCAGTTTGGAGCGCAGCAGCCGGGCGCTGTTCATCAGCCGCCTCGTGTGCTGGGGCAGCCGGAAGATGTTGATTGACTCCCCGCTGGCATCCATATAGCCGCGAATCCCGCCGAATGCTCCGGTGCCATATTGCAGGGCATGGGTAGCCACGCTGACTTTGGCATCTTCAAACGGAACGAATTCTCCCCGGAAGTATGCGTATGGCAAGAGCTCGATCTTCACGATTGCTGTCCCCTCAATTGCGACTCCCGGCGCCATCGACCGGTCACTGGAGGCCGATTCTAGCATGACCTCTGCCAGCCACCGATAGCCAATTGCGGATTGCATTCCATGGAGTGCCACCCGTATAACTCTCGGTCAGTATCGAGAGGACGCGTTCGCCTTGTCCGACAACGATCCACGTTTCTGGATCGGGTTCCAGCACATTCGAAACATCGGCCCCGTGCGAACCCGGCTGCTGGCAAACCACTTCGGTTCCGTTCGGGCAGCCTGGGAGGCATCTGAACCGGACCTGCGGGCAACAGGGCTGGCGCCTCAGCTTTGCCGTGCCCTGGTCACCGGCAGGAACAATGTCGACCTGGACGCCGAACTTGAACGCATGCACCGTCACGACGTCCGAGCGATCGTCTGGGAGCAGTCTGAATATCCGCGCCTGCTCTCGCATATCCCGTCAGCTCCGACGGTGCTCTATATCAAGGGAGACTACCTGCCATCGGACGAACTGGCGATCGGTGTCGTCGGCACACGCCGGGCGACGTCGTACGGCAGGGACATGACCAGCAGCATCTCGGGCGAACTTGCTGAAGCCGGCGTAACGATTGTCAGCGGGCTGGCAAAAGGCGTCGACACCTGGGCACACCAGGCTGCGCTCGATGCCGGCGGTCGCACGATTGCCGTTTGCGGTTGTGGGCTGGATACGATCTACCCGCCGCAAAATCGCCGTCTTGCCGAGCGGATTGTCGAACAGGGTGCCATGATCAGCGAATATCCGGTCGGCTCGCCACCGGAAGGCGGCAACTTCCCCGCCAGGAACAGGATCATCTCCGGACTATCCCGTGGTGTACTGGTTATTGAGGCACCAACCCGCAGTGGCGCTTTGATCACCACGAACTTTGCGCTCGAGCAGGGCCGGGATGTCTATGCTGTTCCCGGGTCTGCCCTCTCTCGTTCCAGCGAAGGCTGTCACGAACTCATCCGTTCCGGGGCAACGCTGGTAACCAACGCCACCCACGTGCTGGACGACCTCAACCTGGATGCGCGCAAATCTGCCGTCCAGAGCCGGATGGTGCTGCCGGAATCGGAGACAGAAACCCGTCTGTTGGCGCACATCGGCGCCGAACCTCGCCACATCAACGAACTTTCTATGGAAACAGGTATCCCCGTTCATGAAGCCAGTGGCACACTACTAACCATGGAATTGAAGGGGCTGGTACGCCAGGCAGGTGCCCAGCACTACGTCCGGGCGTGAACGTCTCGATGAGCAACGATCTGCCTGTAGAAGCTGGAGAGGTACCGATGTCGCGGCCATTCTATGCGATTGTTCCGGCGGGCGGAAGTGGAACCCGTCTCTGGCCACTGAGCCGGCAGGCAAGCCCGAAGTTTCTTCACCCGTTGCCAGGACCACGCTCGATGATCCAGGAGACGGTCGACCGGCTCCTGCCTGCCTGCGATGCGTCATCGATCTTCATCATGACCGGCGCAACCCATGCCGCACTGGTTGCTCGGCAACTGCCAGAGATCCATGAGGAACAGCTCATCATCGAGCCGTTCGCCCGCGGCAGCGGCCCGGCGATTGGCCTTGGCGTTGCGCTCGCTGCCCGGCTGCATCCGGATGCAATCGTCGGATCGTTCGCCGCCGACCATTAC
>CAZRNC010000177.1:0-6216 GCA_964601285.1 uncultured Thermomicrobiales bacterium
AAGATTCGAGGGTCGAGATCCTTCGACTTCGCTCAGGATGACAAACACACCGGCAGGTACAAGCCAATACCGGAATGAGTTGGTACCGGTGTCGCAACGAATCGCGCCCATACGAAACAGGCGCGTCGCGTCAAAGAAACGTTGCTGGTTTGCGGTTTGAAGATTGAGGAATGTGGACCTGGTACCCCCAGCGGGATTCGAACCCGCGATCTCCACCTTGAAAGGGTGGCGTCCTAGGCCGCTAGACCATGGGGGCATGCTGGCCACAAGGGAGTATTCTACGTTGGCGGAAGGCAGTTTGTCTACCTGAAGCCGGAAATTCAGATCAACACCACTCCGGCGAAGAGCACCGCCAGCAGACACGCTGCAACAATGCCGGCGGCTCGCTGCTCGGCATCGGCCCACTCAAGCAATTTCCGGCCCGTTTCCCGGGCATCCGGGAAGAACGGGCCGGCCAGAACACCCAGCCCCGCATAGATGGTCATCGTCGCCGCTGTCGATAGCGGCGCAAACTCATAATACGCACCGGGTGTACGGGAAATGCCTGCTGCAATCAGCAATATCAACGACGACAGCGACCATGCAACCCAGCCGGCAATCTCGGCGATCGGCCCTAGCCAGGTCGTCGCGACAACCGCCATCCCGGCAAACGCTGCCAAAGAGACCAACTGGCCGGCCAGGAGGTTCGCCGGAACCGAGAGTAACGGCAACGATCCAAACGTCGCCGCCAGCAGCGGGGCAGTGGCAACCGTCGCAGCAGTTGCAGCCGCAACCGGCAGGACGGCCACAGCCGGCCACCCTTCCAGGTTCGCGCAGAGCGATGAGGCCACCGCCAGACCGACCATTGACAAAAAGCTCAATTGGAATGAAAGCGATGCAAGGATCGTCGGATTCAGTGCAGCCATAATGCCGGCGGCCAGCACAAGATGGGTGTATACGTGTGACGGCCTGCCAAACTGGAGAGCAGTAAGCGCGACCGCACCCATGATCGCTGCCCGGACGATTGGTGGCTCCAGACCAACAATCCAGACATACACCCCAACCATCGCAAGTTGCACGACAAGCCAGTACCAGGCTCTTGCACCCACCGCCCGGAAGAACGCACCCATCGTCACGACAATGATCGAGACATTCCAGCCACTCACGGCGGTTATGTGAGAAAGTCCGGACGCCCGCAGATGTTGCCGCTCCCGTGAAGAGAGACCAGAGTCGTCACCGGTGAGCAAGCCAAGGGTCAGGCTGCCGGCCGAGCCGGGAACATACCGGATCATTGCTTCAGCACTATGCTCCCGGATCGAATGACGAATCTGGTTTAGCGATGACGCAGATTGCACCCCGATGGCTGTCTCGACAATGAATGCCGGGACGTCTCCAGCAAGTTGGGGCCGGCCGGAAACTTCAACGACGTCTCCGCGCATTACCCCGGGCCAGACAGGAAGCAGGAGCAGCAGTTCATGCTGCTTGCCGGCATCATCTGACCAGACCGACCTGGCCGACGTGCCGCTCCGGCTTACCTTCGGGTCAGACCGAATCTCGACGACAACTGTTCTATCCGGAGGGAACACCGGTTGCCGGCCCCGTTCTTCATGGAAGACCTGACTGACCAGCCAACCGATCGTCAGCCCGGCCATAATGCAAGCGATAACCGGGCGGGAGGCATCCGGAAGTATCCGCAAGACAAGCACGATTGCGAGCAGCACGAGAAGCAGGAGGAGGAAGAGCGGTTGGGATGTCGAGCGTGAGCCAATCAGCAGACCAGCGCCGACCCCAAGTCCCACGGTCAGTTGCCAGTGGTGATCAGCGAACCGTATTCCAGAACCATTGCGTCGGAGATTCCGTCGACTGCGGCCAACTCTTCAACCGATCGAAATAGTCCGTTGGTCATCCTGTAATCGACGATCCGTTGGGCGATGACCGGCCCAACTCCGGAAAGTCGTTGCAGTTCCTCGATGGAGGCCAGGTTGATATTGATCGTGGACTCGCGCTCAGGAGCCGTTGTTCCAGTACCTGACAGGTCCACCAATCCAATCGGCGCGAAGGTCGCCACCGGCCGGGCCGGAATGATGATCTGATCTGCATCGCGAAGGGGACTTGCCAACCCGAGGCCGGACGTGTCGGCACTCTTGAGCAACCCGCCTGCCTCGTCAATCGCATCGAGCATTCTGCTGCCACGTGAGAGCGTATAGAGCCCCGGTTGCGCGACCTCACCGCCGACGTACACCCGAATCACAGATGGGTCATCGATTGGTTGAACCTGCAGGACGATGACATCCCGCTGGCCGCGAACGAGGAGAAAGAAGACAAGCAACAGCGACCCTATCAGACCGCCGGCAACAGCCAGTTTCACGTTTTGATTCCGGCTGATACTTGCCAGAAACTCCCGCACCCTGCACCACCTGTGTAGATTCTCCACCGTTTCCCGGGTCAGTATATCCGGAGTTGGATATACTGAACAGCCTGGTTTTCCGAGCAAGCGGGTCCGGAACTCCAACATTTCCACATGCAAGGACGAGGTTGTTCGTTTGTCACTTTCCCACATTGTCCCCTGGTTCGACCACATAGACCTGCCGGAAGGTCACCAGGTGGGGCAACCTCGCGAGTGGAATAGTTCCCGGCTGCCCGCCGCAGCACGCGGCGCAGCAATTGCTGCACTGCGCAAACGGCAACCGCGCCCAATGCTCATCATCACCCCGCGCCAGGAAGTGGCGGACAGGCTGGCAGTTTCACTGGAAAGCTTCCTGCCCTCTGGATCAACCATCCATCTCTGGACCGCGCCCGATCCGCTTCCATACGAGCAAATGCCCCACGACAGCGTACTGTCGGCGCGACGAGTTGAGATCCTTGGCGCACTTCGGGACGACAATGTTGAACAGCAAATCATCCTGACAACGGTCCGGGCACTTGCGGCTTACGTTCGAGCGCCCGCCTCGTTCGACCGGGACTCGCTCTTCCTGCGCAACAACCAGCAGATACAGATGGACAGGCTGCAACGGCGCCTGGTCACGGCAGGCTATGTCAACGAACCACTCACCAGCCTGCCCGGAACGTTCAGCAGGCGGGGCGGCATCATTGATGTCCTCTCTCCCGGCCAAGAAGAAGGCGCCAGGATCGAGTTCTTCGGCGACGAGGTAGATAGCATCCGCCGCTTCGACCCGCTCACCCAGCGCTCAACCGGGCGCATGGATCAGCTCAAAGTGCTGCCGGCGCTGGAGTTCGACCTGTCCAACATGGCAGAAGGCATGCAGGCACTTTCCAAACTCGATGCGGACAGTCTGCGGCCCGAAGTCCGGGATGAGTGGATTGAGATGATTCAACGGCTGGCAGAAGGTGAAACACCGGAAGCCGTCGACCTGATCGCAACCACATTCCCCGACAACCAGGCGACGTTGATCGACTACCTGCCGGAAGATGCCTTGATCGTCGAGATTGAACCCGAGTCGCTCCGGCTTCAGGCAGAGCAGTTGGAGATCCGGGCTGTGGAAGTCCGGCAGACGCTCGAACAGGCGCATGAGATTCCGGTCGGATTCGAACGCCCGTTTGCAAGTCTCGAGCAACTTCGGTCAGCGATGGCAAGCTACGATGTCTGGTCAATCGGTCAAACAGCGAACGAGACATCGGCGATTCCTCTCGCCACCGGCAAACCGGTTGCTGACCCGCCTCTGCTCGGCGGACGCATGGAGGAGATCGGCGCCGAAACCAGCAGGCTGCTGGCTGAAGGTTGGAGCATCGTCTTCGCCTCGGAACAAGCCGAACGGTTGACGGACATTCTGGCAGACCACAACATCTATCCACGCATCACCAAACGTGGCGCAGCAGTCATTCCCAATCCTCCAGGACCGGGAACGGTCGATGTTGTTCACGCCCGGACCGATGGTGGACTCTCCGTACCGGCGCATCGCGGGTTGCTGCTGACTGACCTTGAGGTCTTTGGCATCCGCAAGGCCCCTCGCCCGTCTGTCCGCCCGCGACCAACCCGTCCATCGCAGAAGGCACGCTTTGCCGAGGGGTCCTACGTTGTCCATGTTGAACATGGTGTCGGCAGATACCGGGGGCTGATCACGATGACCACCACCGGGGTCGAACGTGAATACCTGCAGGTAGATTACGCCGACGGCGACAAACTCTATGTCCCGGTCGATCAGGCAGACAGGCTGGCACCCTATCAAAGCGCAGCCGGCGACCCTCGGATCACCAGGCTCGCCTCGCCGGAATGGGCGCGCAGCAAGTCGCGAGTCCGTGGAGCGGTTCGCGAAATGGCCTGGGAGCTACTCCAGATCTATGCAGCACGAGAGACCGCCCGGGGACACGCATTTCCACCTGATTCCATTTGGGACACCGAGCTTGGCGAGTCGTTTCCCTATGCTGAAACAGTCGACCAGGAGAAGGCGATTTTCGACGTCAAAGGTGACATGGAATCTCCCCGCCCAATGGACCGCCTGGTCTGCGGGGATGTAGGTTATGGCAAAACCGAGGTTGCACTCCGGGCAGCATTCAAGGCCGTCAACGACGGCCGGCAGGTCGCGATTCTCGTGCCAACGACCGTCCTCGCGCTACAGCATCTCTCGACATTTAACGAGCGGTTGAGCGCATTCCCGGTCAACATTGAGATGCTTTCCCGGTTGCGATCCCGCAACCAGCAACGAGACATCCTCTCGCGCCTCGAAGCAGGTGAAGTCGATATCGTCATTGGAACACACCGTCTCCTCCAGAAAGACGTCAAGTTCAAGAATCTCGGGCTGCTTGTTGTCGACGAGGAACAGCGATTTGGCGTGACCCATAAGGAACACATCAAGCAGATGCGCGCCGAAATCGACATTCTCACGATGACCGCCACGCCGATCCCGCGGACGCTGCACCTTGCGCTCACCCGCATCCGTGATCTTTCCCTGATCACCACTCCGCCACAGGAGCGCGTACCGATCCGGACATTTGTCACGCCAAGCAACGACATCGTCGTCCGCGAGGCGATTTTGCGAGAACTGGCGCGCGGCGGACAGGTCTACGTCGTCCATAACCGGGTGCATAGCATTTTCAGCGTTGCCAACTGGCTGCGTGATCTTGTTCCCGAGGCGACGTTCGGCATTGGACACGGCCAGATGGATGAGAAGGATCTGGAACGTGTGATCGTTGATTTCATGAATCACAAGTTCGACGTGCTCATCTGCACGACCATCATCGAGTCCGGCGTCGATATTCCCAACGCCAACACGATGATCATCGACAACGCCCATACGCTTGGTCTTACCCAGCTCTACCAACTCCGCGGACGGGTTGGACGAGGTGCGAACCGTGCCTATGCCTACCTGCTCTATCCGGCTGAAATCCCACTATCGTTGGAAGCAACTGAGCGGCTGGAAGCGATTCAGGAAGCAACAGACCTTGGCGCGGGCTTCCAGATCGCGATGCGGGATATGGAAATTCGGGGAGTCGGGAATGTCCTCGGCGCCGAGCAATCCGGCCATATCGCGGCGGTCGGGCTGGACCTCTACACGCGAATGCTTGCCCGGGCGGTCGAAGAGATCCGTGCCGGCCATCCAATCCTCGACCCGGACGAGGTAACGATCGACATTGCCGTTGATGCGCGCATCCCGGAGAGCTACATCGCCGACGAGAGCATCCGCCTCACGACCTACCAGTCGATTGCCGGGGCGAGAAATCCTCGCGCACTTCGGGGAGTCACCGAGGAGCTGCGCGACCGCTTCGGAGAGCTGCCAGAGCAGGTCAACCGCCTGGTCGACCTGGTGGGCATGCGCCACACTGCCAGCGACGCAGGTGTCACCTCGATTGTCGAGCGCGACAACGACATCATCATCCGACCGGTCATCGGCTCACGGATCAACCAGAATTTCCTCAGAAACCGCCTGGGAGAAGGCGTGCGAATCACCCCGAACCAGATCCGCCTGACGATCGACGATCTCAAAGTCGATCGCTGGGTTGCGCTCGCCACGGTGCTACAAGCGGCGATGGCTGCACGCGAGCCGGTGTTGACGCGCTAGGTTTCTTCGCCCTCTTCGATCGTACCGAACTCGCTCTCATCCTCGGCAAGGAGTTCATCGAGAATCTCAAGCGCAGATTCGGCGTTGGATTCGTGAACGTGGATGTAATGCTCGTTCAATGCGTTTGAGAAGTATCCTTGCCCGATGCCGCCAGGCAGCAACATGACCACGATGCCCTCATCCTCGAGCACCTGCTTCCAGAGCAGCGCAATCGCTTCAT
>CAZRNC010000178.1:0-6204 GCA_964601285.1 uncultured Thermomicrobiales bacterium
GCATCTGGCTGGCCCGGACCACCTCGTCGCCCGGCATAAGCTGGACAACCTGCGGTGCGAACCGTGGTGCAGGCTGGGTTGGCACCGGTGCTGGTTCCGGCGTTGCCGGCGCGGAGACTGACGGCTCATCACCGGTGGCAATTGCCGTTTCGATGTCACTCTTGGTGACCCGGCCACCTATGCCACTGCCGTCGATCCGGGCAAGATCAACACCATGCTCAGCCGCCAGGCGACGCACGAGTGGCGACGACCGGATCCGAAGAATTGCCTGTTCATCACGCGATTCCCGGGCGGTCTGCAGATCGGCTGTTTCTGGAGCGCTCGATGCAACCGGCGCAACCTCTTGCACTTCATCCACCGACTCAGCAGCCATCTCGGCAACCTGATCGAGAATCTCGTCGGCTGGCGCGACGCTATCACCGGTATCGATGACGCAGATTGGCGTGCCAACCGGAATGGTCGAGCCTTCTTCACTGAGAATCTCAACGAGCGTGCCGCTAACTGGTGCCGGAATCTCGGCTGTCACCTTGTCAGTG
Organism: uncultured Thermomicrobiales bacterium; assembly: GCA_964601285.1. Classification (GTDB taxonomy): domain Bacteria; phylum Chloroflexota; class Chloroflexia; order Thermomicrobiales; family CFX8; genus CAYWXR01. Next base: position 537 of record CAZRNC010000178.1, read on the forward strand.
ACAACTTCGACCACCGGTTCGTATTTCTCAACACGCTCACCAACCTTGATCAGCCAACTGCCGAGCGTGCCCTCGGTGACGCTCTCACCGAGTTTTGGCATGGTCACCCTGGTGCCCTGTTTTGTTTCAGTCATACATGCTTCCTTGAACTTCGGCGCGAATTGCTAGAACGCCGCGAGCTTGTTGATCGCTGCACGAATGTCGTTCTTGTCGATCACATACGCCTGTTCCAACGGTGGACTGTATGGCATCGCCGGCACGTCCGGAGACGCCAGCCGGGTGATCGGGCCATCAAGGTAGGCAAACGCCTCCTCGGCAATCAGCGCCGAAATTTCCGCGCCAATACCGGCAAACTGATGGGCCTCATGAACGATCAGCACCTTGCCGGTCTTCATCACCGATTCGAGAATCGCTTCAGTATCAAGCGGCTTCAACGAGCGCAGGTCAATGACCTCAATCGAGCCACCATGCTCCTCGACATATGCATCTGCGGCAGCGACCGCTTCCAGCAGGTACATGCCGTAGGAGATGATCGTCATATCCGTGCCCTCACGAACGATCTTTGCCTTGCCGATCGGCACCGTGTGGCCATTCTCCGGCACTTCGCCGCGAATCGCCCGGTAGCCCTTTTTGTGCTCCAGGAAGATCACCGGATCCGGATCGTAGATTGCGCTGGCCAGCAATCCCTTTGCGTCTGCCGGATCAATCGGCGCAACAACCTTCAGGCCAGGGATGTGGGTAAAAACAGTCTCGATAGATTGAGAGTGGTACAACGCACCGTGAATCCCGCCGCCGTATGGTGTGCGGATGACAATCGGGCAATCCCAATCGCCATTAGAGCGATAGCGCAGCTTGGCTGCCTCACTCATAATCTGGTCCATTGCCGGCGGGATGAAGTCCAGAAACTGGATCTCAACAATCGGCAACATGCCGTTCGCCGCCGCACCAATGGCCACACCAACAATCAGCGATTCTGCCAGTGGAGAATCCACCACCCGCAGTTCGCCAAAGCGGTCCATCAATCCATCAGTCACCCGGAAGACGCCGCCGCGTGTGCCGACATCTTCACCGATTATAAATACGCGCTCATCCTGCTCCATAGCCTCGGAGAGCCCGTCGTGGATGGCTTCAATCAGGAGTTTCGTCGCCACCGGATCATCCCTTCATTCTCAGGAACCAGCCGGCTGAACGCGGCTTCCCTGCTCGGCATAGACACGATCTGCAAAGGTCGCACCATCCGGCAGCGGCGATTGCTCGGCGTATTCGGTAGCGTCATTGATAATGTTCTTGATCCGCTCGTGGGCCATCTCTTCCCAGACATCGGTCAGCGCACCCATGTCATGGAGTCGTTCTCGCGTCACACGCAGCGGACCGGTTGCCCGCAGCTCATCCAGTTCCTCAACCGGACGATAGGTGCGGTCGTCGTCATCGCTGGAGTGGGGTGTCTTCCGGATGACCATCGCTTCAATGAGCGTCGGCCCCTCGCCACGCCTGGCACGGTCAACGGCCTTGCGAGCAGCCTGATAGACCTCGACCGCGTCAAGCCCGTTTACCCGGACGCCCGGCATGTTGTAGCCCTGCGCATAATCAGCCACCCGCTCGACCGCCATCTGTTTCGACTGCGGTACCGAGATGGCGTAGCCATTATTCTGGCACAGGAAAATCACACCAAGCTTGTAGATTGAGGCGAAGTTCAACGCTTCGTGGAAGTCGCCTTCGCTGGTTGCGCCGTCGCCAAAACCAGTGACAGTCACTGTGTCTTCGCCGCGCATCTTCGCCGCGTAGGCGATGCCGGCGGCATGCGGCAGCTGGGTAGCAATTGGGCTTGATGCGGAGAGCACGCGATGCTTGCGTGAGCTGAAATGTCCCGGCATCTGCCGGCCGCCACTGTTGGGGTCGGCATCCCGTGCCAGCATATGCAACATAATGTCTCGCGGAGTGATGCCGAAACGCAGCGACATCGTGAGATCACGATAGTAGGGCGCAGACCAGTCTTTGGACGGATCCAGCGCGAAGCCTGCTCCCGCCTGGGCAGCTTCGTGCCCCTGCCCGGACACGGCAAATGGAGCCTGCCCGGCGCGGTTGAGCAACCACATACGTTCATCAAGCGCTCGCGCGAGGAGCATCAGTTCAAACATCTCGCGCAACTGCTCATGCGAAAGGTCGATGTCGACATCCGTGTGGCCAGAAACTGTTGCCATGGTGTCGCCTCCTATCCAATTGGCCCGGCTTTGGGCCTCGTCTCCACTCTGAGAAATTCCAGGGAGGTACCAGCAATGTTGCTCTGGTTGCTGAGCTATTCAGTTGTCAAGATAACGGCCCGTGGCATTGTCGCCACGGGCCGCCGGTCCTACATATGCAGGGCGCTGTCGGATACGTCGAGCGCCGCTTCGTGAAGGATCTCGGAAAGCGTCGGGTGCGGGTGAACGGTAATGCCAATCTCCCAGGCGGTCGCCTCGAAGAGCATCGCCAACCCGGCCTCGGCAATCAGCTCGGTGGCGAGGCCACCAAGAATGTGAACGCCAAGGATCTGGTCGGTATCGCCATCGACCACCATCTTGGCAAAGCCGGTGGTGTCGCCCTCGACCCGCGCCTTGCCACTCGCCGTCATCGGGAACTTGCCGATCTTGACGTTGTAGCCGGCATCGCGTGCCTTGGCCTCGGTCAGACCAACCGAACCAATCTCCGGATGGCAATAGGTCACCCACGGAATCTTGTTGTAATCAAGCTTCTCCGGCTTGTGGCCGGCGATCTTCTCAACAGCAACGATGCCCTGGTGCATGGCGGTATGCGCCAGTTGCTGCAGGCCGGTGACATCACCGATGGCGTAGACACCCTCAACGTTGGTCTGCAGGTAATCATCAACCACGATGTAGCCGTTCTCGACCTTGACGCCGATCTCCTCAAGCCCAAAGCCTTCGGTATTGCCATAGCGGCCGATAGCCACCAGCAGTGCGTCGGCCTCGATCGTCTCTTCGCCCTTGTCGGTCTTGACCGTCAGGTTGATGCCGTCGTCGGTCAGCGTGAAATCCTCAGCCGATGGCCGGACATTGGAGAGCACCTTGATGCCCTGCCGGTTGAAGCTGCGGGCGAGATCGCGCTGGACATCGGCATCCTCATTCGGAGCAACCCGGCCCACCAGGGTGACTTCACAACCGAAATCGTGATAGACGCTGGCAAACTCCAGACCAGTTGCGCCGCCACCACGGACGATCACCCGCTTCGGCAGGAACTCTTCGGTCGTCGCGTGGTCGCTGTTGAAGACACGCTTGCCGTCAGTCTCCAGACCCTCGATATCCCGCGGGGTGGAGCCGGTGTCGATAATGATGTTCTTGGCGCGATACTCGGTTGTCTCGCCATCCTCGCCTTTCACACTGATCGTAGTCGGCGAAGTGAGGGTTCCCCAACCCTGAATGGTATCGATCTTGTGCTTGCGGAACAGGAACTGGATGCCCTTGTAGTTCTGGTCGACAATGTCCCGCGAGCGTCGCATCGCCTGGCCGTAGTCGAACTCAATTTCACCAACCAGCACACCAAACTCGGCAGCCTTGCCAACGGTGCTTGCCACCGAGGAAGCCTTCAGGAGCGCCTTGGCCGGAATGCAACCCCGGTGGACACAGGTGCCACCGACGAGGTCCTTTTCAACCACGCCTACGCGCATTCCAAGCTGGGATGCCCGGATAGCGGCGACATAGCCGCCGGTTCCGCCACCCAGGAACAACAGATCGTATTCAGACTGCGCCATACTATTACCAGTTACTCCTTCGTGAAGCCGCCCGGCCGGCCCTCTAACATCAATTGCGCCGGGGCGTCGGTGAACCGGTGCCTCCGGAATGAACTCTCCGGAGCCAGACATCTTTTAGATTGAGTATAGCAAGGTAATCAGGAGTCCCGGAGCGGTGGTTCGGAGAGTACTGGTTCCAGTACCTGCGCAACAGGTGTACTGACTGGCAGCGGGGATTGTGCCAGCTCCAGACCCTGGCGAACTGCAATGCCCCAGAACGTCAGCGCCACCACCGTGCCGATCGTTGCCGGTATCGGTGAAGCTTGCACAATCAACACAAACGCCAGCAGCGGCAATAGCGCAAATCCAACCCACGCGCCAACGGCAAGACGCCAAACCAACGCCTCATCACCAGCGTTCCAGGCATGCTCGATCAGGAAGACGACGGCCAGCGTTGCGAAAATTGCCGTGTGATAGAGCGAATGATAGGAAGTCAGCAGCAGCGTTGTCATCAGAAGCGCAATGCCCGGCCCACTCAGCGCCGCCGGCCCCAGCTTGCGCCAGATGTAGACTGCCACTGCCAGCAGCGCCAGCGAGAGGGCAAAGATCACCACGTTCGCGAGGGTGGCATCCAGCCACGGCAGCGCTCGCATGACAGCGGCTCGAACATTGACCATCCCCGGCACGTTGGTCGCAACAATACCCTCAGGCGTCGAGAGTTTCCGGCCCAGCGTGATGTAGCCCTGCATTCCGGAGATGCCGACCACCAGTGTGCTAACGGCCAACTGTACGGCGCCGGCAGTGAGTGTCACCAACAGGCTACGCCGGCGTCCGGTTACGGCGAGAAAGAGCAACGGAACCAGCAGCAGTTGCGGTTTCAATGCGAGAACAGCCAATGCCAGACCAGCCCGGCCCTCGTTGCCCCGCCGAAGTTCCAGTACAAACACCGTCATCGCCAGCAGGAGCAGGCCCTCGACCTGGCCCAGTAACAACGTGTAAAAGAGCGGGAACGATGCAAGCACCACGAATGCGATCAGCGGCCAGTCGATCTTCAACCGGCTCGCCAGCATCCGGACCGCAACCACCGCAGCAGTCAGATTTGCCGTAATCCAGACCAGCCAGCCAACGATCGGCCCGACCAGTAGCAGCGGCAAGGTGATAATCGCCAGTTGCGGCGGCGCAACGTACGGCTGCACCATCCTGTCCGTCCAACCGCCGCCATATTCGTTGATGATTGGTTGTTGACGATGCCATTGCAGGAAGGTGTCATACAGCTCGGTCCGGCCACCGTCGATAAGCATGCGGGCGCCGGCGAAGCTCGGCAGGAAGTCCATGCCAACGTGAACGAACACCCCCTGAAACCGCACAAGGCTGACGAGAATCGCAAGCTCTATCACCAGATAGATCGGCAACCAGTAGCGGATCTGCGCAAAGGGCGTTCGCAACATTGTCAACGAACCACATTTCATCGAAACTGTACGGTGGTCGAACCGGATACACCCGGATTTCTGACCATAGTCACATTCCAGCGTAACATTGGCGGCAGACCGATCTGGTACACGGAGACATAGATATGCACGCAATTTCCGGAAACGGGGACGACCAGAATGAGCCGTCATTACCTGGTCGGGATGTCAGCGAAACCCGCTACGACGAGCCGTTTGGCTGGTGGGGATTTCCGCTTGCAACCCCGACCCCACGGTCACTCCTCTGGCTGATCCAGACCGGCTCACTCGATGCCAGGCTGGGAGCGTTTCTGAGCCTTGCCGTGGAGTTTCGCCGTTCGATCGTGGTGATTGCCGAACAACAAGGTGCTGGTAAAACGACCCTGCTGACGACGCTCCTCGACTTCATGCCCCCTGATGCACAGCCAATCTATATCCGCGGTCTGTACGAACGGTTTACCTTTCTCGACACCATTCCACCGGAACGTGCATACCTGCT
>CAZRNC010000179.1:0-2178 GCA_964601285.1 uncultured Thermomicrobiales bacterium
CCCACCACCCGGCCCGCTCATCACCCAGATCCGGATGACTGGCAGCATGGGCGTCTCCGGTGAGCGCGTGGAACACCAGGATGACATTGTCACGGTTGGCGTTGAGCGTTCCCCAGGTTTCATAGGCAACAGTCACATCGTCGATGCGGTCACCCAGTTCGGTGATGAACGGGTTTGCTGGTGAAGCCACCCGGCAATACTGCAGGGCGGCGCAGGGAGTCCAATAGGTTGAAGTCATGGGGCTAGTAGTCCCTTCTCCGGTCATGACAAGGCAAACAGTGTCGATGTCCTGCCCTGCGCCGGAGAGGAGAAACAAAGAAACCACCGCATACGATATGGGTGGTGGATCCTTCATCTGTCGCTCATCTTGCGGAAACAGTTCCGCCGGAATTGGCACCATGCATAGTTGCGCTGGTTGCCGGGCTTCTAAGGGCCGATTTCCCTCCACCACTCTGGATGAGCGCAGGGTCTATTCAGTTGTTGCAGTAAACGGTAGCAGGCTCGTCTGGTGGCGTCAAGGTATCCCGGACACCGGATTCCTCAGGTCACAGGATTTCCCGTTTGTGACGACTTGGCAGCCTTGCTCAATCGTGAACTCGATTTCGCGCCGTTCTCCTCAACGAGGATTCCTGTCACAACAACGCGTTGATCGTACGCACGTGCCACGTGATCAAAGTCTCCTGAGCAGGTGATTATCGTAATCATCGGGGTTCCGTTCGAAGCGACAATCCCGGCTGCGTCGAGGATGGCAGGGTGGGATTGCACGGTCGCTACCTGATACTGGAAGGTCGTGCCATCGGCATCGCTTACCTCAATCAGGTCGCCAGGTTGGAGGTTTCCAAGTCGCCACAAGACAGCCGGGCCAACGCCGGCATAGTCCAGATGGCCGGCAAATACGGCGTTGCCGTTGTCACCAGGCCGTGCTGAGAAGTCGTACCAGGTTATGACAGCTGGTCCACTAGGCGTCTCCATGACACTGTTGGAATCCAGACCCTTCACCTCGACCAACGCGTCAACCCCAATCGCTGGGATCTGGAATCGAGCTGGTATTTGAAGCGGCGATCGAAGCTGACGTTCGGAGGTGGCGCCCGATGCTGTCACGCCTGCCAGTACGTCAACTGGAGCGATCGCATCTGGTGCCTTCCGTTGCGGATGCCTGATCGGGGCAATCGCAACCGATGCAACGGTGGCGATTGCTGCTGGCGGTTCCCTGGTTTGGGTAGGTTGCGCCTCTGGGCTGGCTATGACGGCGCTTTGGATGTTGGAATTGGGATCGAATGTAGAGATCGTTCCGGTGGTGTCAGATTCCGCATTGATGAGGCTGGAGAGACCGACGGCCATCAGCGCAAAACCGACAACCATCGTCAGCAACCTGATTTGCAGGATTCCGGGCCACCGCTGTTTGCTCCACTGGGACGGACTGTGCAATGTTGCTCTCCACTTCGGGAGAGCCGCCCCCTCAGGGGAGGGAGCGGCTGGTTGGCGGTCGAATGATTGTGTTCGTTCCGGGCGCTACCGGCGGTAATGCTTCATTGCGACGAGACCGGTCAATCCTGCAGCTAACACGACCAGGATGATGCCGACCGTATAGGTGGTTTGCACCGTGGAGTCATTCGTCCCGATCATGTCCCCGGATCCTGTCGCTGGAAAGCCGACCGCAGAAGGCTGCGGCGTGGGTGTGTATGCGACCGTGATCGTCGCAGTGCTGCCCGGTGTGGCTGTTGGTGAGCCTTCCGGCGTATTTGTAGGTGTGGACTCCGTTGGTGTGTTGTCTGGCGTGCTAACGGGTGTCATCGTCGCGCCGCCCTCTGCCTCATTTGTTGGTGTGGACGATGGGTTGCCGTCTTGTTCGACCGTCGGTGTATTTGTTGGACTTCCGTCCGCTGAGCCATCCGGCGTGGTTGCCGGGGAGTTTCCGTCACCGCTGCCTGATCCGCTCCCCGACCCGCTTCCTGATCCGCCGCCAGGTGTGTTGATTGGTGCGGTTGTCGGCACTGTTGTCGGTGAGTTGGTCGGTTCTCCGGTAGGAAGATCAGTAGGCGTGCTTGTCGGAACGCTGGTAGGAAGGTCACCAGGTGTGCTGGTTGGAATGCCGGTAGGAAGGTCGGTAGGGGTACTGGTCGGCTCATCAGTTGGAATATCGGTCGGCTCGTCAGTTGGTTCATCGGTCGGCTCGTC
>CAZRNC010000179.1:2278-6203 GCA_964601285.1 uncultured Thermomicrobiales bacterium
GGCGTAGGTTCCGGGTCTGAAGGAGTCCCACACCCCGACATCGAGATGTAGTTGGAATCCATAGTCACGGCACCGTTTTGTGCCAGGGCACGGCCGATAATGCTCGCATCAGTATCAAGGGTAATACTGGCGAGTGCCAGGATGTTTCCGGTAAATGCAGTGCTTGTTCCGAGAGTTGCGGAACTGCCAACCTGCCAATAAACGTTACATGCAGACGCGCCGTTTATCATCGCAACGGATGCATTGCTGGCGGTCGTAAGCGTGCTGCCGATCTGAAAGATGAACACCGCGCCGGGGTTACCCTCAGCGTCCAGCGTGAGTGTTCCGGTCAACTGAGCTGAAGAAGAGAAACAGTAGACGTCCGGAGTGAGTGTCAATCCTCCCAGATCCTGCCCGGTAAAGTCGTTTTCACACGCCTGTCCGGCAAGGGAGTTGTACGCGGTCGTCACATCAACCTGCGCCTGAAGCGCAACTTCATCGTCGATGTGCATCACTCCTGCGTTTTGCACTCCCGGTGGAAATCCGGTTATGGCGGAACCCGGGTTTACCCCGATGTCTCCCAGAACGACGGTTGGCCCGGTGTTGGTTACGGTCGAACTGGCCAGCACCGCAAAGCTCTGGGCGGTTCCCAGCGACGGTGCGGTTTGAGCCATCACTCGCGCAGGTGGTGCGGAAGCAATCGCAACCGCAAAAATCATCATACTTACGAATATCGTCGATCTGGTCCATCTTCCACGGTGGGTCAATGCAGGCTCCGTTCAGGGAAGTGCAGGATCGCCCGGCTGGTGTCTTCATTCGACACCTCGGGCGGCGCTCTGAAAATGTCAGGACGTATGTCAATTATGGAGATTGAGACTAACTATCAGCAATGACCGATAGGTCCCTATCCCAAAAGTACTATTTCCGGAATCTTGCAATGCTAGAGATTATTGCGTAATCGCAAAACCACATCCCGGTCGATAGTGATCCGTAACGATTTGGCTGCTACATTGAACGTCGTATCCCGAACCGAGGAAAGAGAGCGAGGGACCATGGCATCGGGGATTCTTCAGGAAGAGGTCCGCCGGTATACGGCAGATGGGTATCTGATCGTCTATCAGACAGAAAATGCAGCTCACTTGCGCCGTCCGAAGAAGTTCAATATCTGGCTGGCGATTATCCTGGCGGTGCTTAGCTTCGGCGTGTTGCTGCTTGCCTATCTGGTGGCCTATCTGCTTCAGAAGGATGACGTCATCTTCATCAGCATCGACTCGAGTGGTTCGGTCTATGTCAGCGGTTCGCGGCCGTCGTGAGTAGCCCAATTCCCATTGCAAACTGACTACCTCGCTAGTACACTGACCGCTGGTCAGTGAAAGTGGTGAGGATTCGATGTCGACCAGCCGGCGGGAACAGGATCTGGAACGGACCCGGCAGCTCATTCTGGATGCTGCACGGGTGGAGTTCATCGAGTCTGGCTATGAGGCGACCTCGGTGCGCCGGGTGGCGAGCCGGGCCGGTTTCTCGCACGGCACAATCTACCTGCACTTTCGTGACAAGGACGACCTGCTCTTTCAGGTGAGCGAGGATGAGTTCGGCCGGTTGCTGGCGCAATTGCGCACGCTGCCACGTAGTCAGGACCCGATCCAGCGGCTGATCGGCGGGCTACGTGCGTTTGGCGCATACGGTTTGGATCACCCGCATCAGTACCAGCTGATGATGGGACACCGTCCGCAATCATTCTCCGAAACTGACGCACCGCGGTTTGGTCCGATGGCTGAGCAGGTGTCCGGATTTCTGGGCGATCTGATGCGCGAGGCGAGCCGGCGAAGCATCGTTATGGACTCGACTCCAAAGCTGGATCATCTGGCGCTATTGGCAACGGTTCATGGCATTGTCGACATGTACGTGTTGCAGCTTGTTGATCGCGAATCTGCCGACCAGGCGATCGACCATTCGGTTCTGTTGATTCTCTCTGCCCTGACGGGTGGCTCCTGTGTCATTGGTGCGCCGGAGTTGGAGGTAGTGACACAAAGAGGTGTCTGAACATGGTTGTGTTCTTGCTCCGCCGGCTTGCACGCTGGTTCGGAATTGGTATCCCCACTGACGGAACACCTGAGGACCTGATGCGGCGTCGTGTCGTAACGCTGGCATGGCCGGCGGTGATCGACGGGCTGCTGGTGACGCTGGTCCACGTTGTCGATACGTTCCTGGTCTCGTTGGTGAGCGAGGAAGCGCTGGCCGGCGTCGGGACTGCCGTGCAGGTTGTGTTCATCCTGATTGTGGTCCTGACAGCGATTTCGATCGGTTGTTCGGTGCTGGTTGCCCAGGCAATCGGCGCGAAGGATAACGCCCGCGCCAGCATGTTGACCAAGCAATCGCTCACTGCCGGCACGTTGCTTGCTGTGCCGCTTGTCGCGTTTGGCTATCTCTTTGCTGATCCGCTGATCGGTGTGTTCGGCGTCGAGCCGGAAGTTGCCGCGATCGCCGTCGAGTTTCTGCAGGTCATGGCGTTCGCGATGATCATCTTTGTGAATTCGTTCGCACTGGCCGGTATTTTTCGCGGTATGGGCGACACTCGGACTCCGATGTTTGCGAATCTGTTCGGCAATGTCGTGAACTTTGTCGTTGCCTACGGGCTGATTTTTGGCAAGTTGGGCATGCCGGAGCTGGGCGTGGTTGGTAGCGCCTGGGGCGCTGCTGCCAGCCGACTGGTAGTTGTTGCGATCCTGATGGGGGTGCTGCTGTTCAGAGAGACAGCTATCTCCCTTGCCGGCATCCGGGGCTGGGTTCCGCGCCTGCAAACGATTGTTGATGTTTGCCGGATTGGCGTGCCAAGCGCTATTGAACAGTTCCTGACATCTCTCGCATTCGCCACGATGACCGGTGTGGTTGCCGTGCTGGGAACCAGTGCCCTGGCCGCCCACCGGATCACGTTCAATGCATTGTCGCTCTCGTTCATGCCGGCAATGGGTATGGCGATGGCAGCGACGGCAATCGTCGGGCAGTCGACCGGTGCGAAAGATCCTGCCTCGGCCCGGCGAGCGGCGAAGATATCTTCCACCTATGCCGCCATCTGGATGAGCATGATCGGTGTGGTCTATTTTGTTGGTGCTCCATGGATCATCCGGGTGTTCAGCAGCGACCCGGCGGTGGTTTCGCAGGGTGCCAATGCCTTGCGAGTGCTGGCCGTTTCCCAGCCATTCTGGTCGTGGATGATGGTCTATTCCGGATCCATGCGTGGCATTGGTAACGCCCGGTTCCCGATGGTAGTGAACAGCATCAATCTCTGGGCGGCGGTACTGTTGGGCCTCGCGCTGATTCGATGGTTTGACCTCGGTCTCGCCTGGATCTGGAGTGCGTTCCTTGTCTTCTCGCCGATCACGGTGATCCTGCTCCGTCGCCGGCTGTTGTCCGATCCACTGATGACCGATCCGGATGATTCACCGGACGACGGCAACCTGACGTCTGGTCTGCCAATCACTCCAGAACCTGAGCCTGCGGACTAGCCGCACAGGAACTATCGCCGGCCCCGTTCAAGGTTGAACTAGCTGATACGACAGGATGGGAAGACCAATCCAAACCGTCATCCCGAGCGAAGTCGAGGGACCTCGAGAGTCGGAACTCTCCAAGTGAGGTCAAGCTTCGAGGCTCGAGGTCCCTCGACTTCGCTCGGGATGACGGTTTAAGTGCGCTCTGGTAAACGAATACGTACGCTCGGGATGACGGTTTAAGTGCGCTCTGGTAAACGAATACGTACGCTCGGGATGACGGTTTAAGTGCGCTCTGGTAAACGAATACGTACGCTCGGGATGACGGTTTAAGTGCGCTCTGGTAAACGAATACGTACGCTCGGGATGACGGTTTAAGTGCGCTCTGGTAAACGAATACGTACGCTCGGGATGACGGTTTAAGTGCGCTCTGGTAAACGAATACGTACGCTCGGGAT
>CAZRNC010000180.1:0-6203 GCA_964601285.1 uncultured Thermomicrobiales bacterium
TGCTCCTGACCACATCAATGCGATACAAGCCGCTGCGAATTCCTTCAGGAACAGCACTTTCGTTGAAAATCCGACGTAACTCTTCAACCGAAACACGGACTTCCGGAAGGTCAGATTTCATGAACCCCGAGCCTCTTGAAGAACTTCATCGCTACCTTCACAAGTATCTAAGGGGCCAGATCGATCTTGATGCGTTTGATGACTGGTTCAGCCCGCTGGCGTTGAGATTTCGGGAGATCGAGAACCCGGATCTTCGCCGGGAAGTTGCGGATGTCGAGCATTGGCTGAACGAGCTTTCTGTTGGCTATTGGAACGAGGATGAGTTCCGTCAACTGATCCAGCAACTGGTGCAAAACGTCCATGTCCGCGCAATGGTCAGCGAGTCCAATTCCGATGTGAGATTGCCGGTCTTCCGAACTGCGAGCAACTCTCGAACAATTCCCTCATTCAGGGTGCTTACTCCTGGTAATGCAACCCGTTTGATCCCAGGTGGGTCTATTCTGTCCTAGGCATTTCCAACGTCACCTGAAGTGGCATGCGCGTTACACACTCTCCATTCACCAGGACGCTGAACCATTCGTCTCTGCTCTCCCTGACGGGAAATTGCAGGGTGGCAATCATGTTTACTCCGAGCGTGCTCATTGCCCCGGTAAACTCGATTGTGTGCGTCCACGGATCCCCGTGATGGTAATCGGGAGGGTCCTCTCTGACGATTTCAATCACTGCTGCTCCCCGGTAGCTCCCTGCTTTCAGGCTGATCAGACACTGAATTTCTACCGGGATGGATACAAGCGAATCGGGGGCAACACGCTTGATGTCTACGTAGAGCGTGTCGATGATCCTGATGACGCTGATGGTTCCGTCGTGTTCCTGAAGAATGCGATCGCAGAATAGGGCTGATTGCAGGAAAGGCCCGGAATGTGCTGTCATTACCGCTTCTCCACGAAATTACCAAATTGGAATGAATACGTGTTCGGTATTCTGCCATACTCAACTGCCGGTACTTTTGACCCGGGACCGTGGCCGGGGAACGGTCATCGGTGCTAACAATTCAGTTCCATATAACTGCGGCATAAGCGGGATTCGGCGGGGCATACTAGAATCTCCCGTGGCCGGCTGGTCCCGGCCGGTATGACGCAGCAGAAACGATGTTCAAGGATGTTTCCAAACCATTCCCGAGCGGTCGACCCGAAGCGGTTGCACGCGTTGCATGGATATTCCCTGCTTGCCCCGGCCCGACTTCCGGGAATGGAGCGGGCGACCCGCACGCTGGTGGCTGCGTTAGGTGTCGATATCGCCTTCGTGGGAGTGGTCGAGCGGCGCGGTGTCACCCTGACTGCCGTCCAGGGACTTGACCTGACGGAGCTTGGCCCACAACCCGGCCTCTGCGTGACGACCGTCTCCGGTAGCGATCTGCGGATTGTTCCAGATACGTTGCGTGATCCGCTGGCGCTGGCCCACCCGCTGGTTGCCGGCCCCTGGAACATCCGATTCTATGCCGCTGCTCCGCTGACTACAGGAGATGGTTTCACCCTGGGCACATTGGCGGTGGCGGATACTCGCCCCCGGGAACTCGACCCGCAACAGCGACAGCTTCTCCGCGATGTAGCCGGGATGGTGATCCAGGAGATCGAAGCGGCCATACTGCAGGATGTTGAAGAGGATGTGTTCCGCATCAGCCGGATGTTGGAGCAGATCCCGGTGGCCCATTTTACGACCAGGCTGGACGGCACGATCCTGACATGGAGCCAGGAAGCGCAGACGACGTTCGGCTATGAACCGTCGCAGATTATTGGCCAGCACATGTCTATCCTCGCCCAGCACAGGACCTACCAGGAGATGACCGGGGCGCTTGCCACGGCGGCCGCGCGGCAACGGGTTCCCTGGTTCGATGCGGTACGTGTAACCAGGAGCGGCGAAATTCTGGATACCAGAGATAGCGCCTGGCCGGTATTCAGCTCGCATGGTGATGTCGTGAGCGTTGCCTGGGTTTGTCGTGATGTCAGCGAGCTGCGCCGGCTGGAGGCACTGGTCTGGGAAGGCCGCGAACGCTTCGATGTTGTTGCGGATACCGTGCTCGATGCGGTGGTGATGACCGACGTTGCCGGCAATGTGGAGTATCTGAACCCATCTGCCTACGATCTGACCGGCTGGACGACGGCGACTGCGCGTGGCAAGAACGTCTGGGACGTTGTCGATGTGGTGCATGAAGCGAGCATGGAGCGCATCGAGCATCCTGTTCAGGTCTGCCTGCGGAATGCCGAGGTTGTCGGGCCGTTCCGGAGTGCGCTGGTGGTCCATCGCGACGGCCGGATGTTTGGTATCGAGCATGTAACGATGCCGATCCATCACCGCGACGGTTCGATTGTCGGCACGGTGATGATCTTCCACCAGCTGGCAGGTGAGCCGGCAACCAAGCGCGAGACGGCCTACCTGAGTAGTCACGACCGGGTAACCGGCCTGCCAAACCGTCAGGAACTGGAGAACCAGCTCGAGCGTGCGCTGGTGACGGCTGCCCGGGAGAATGTGGAGCATGTCCTGCTCTTGCTGACGGTTCCCCAGTACACGGCCATCCAGGTGCGCCAGGGGCAAATCGCCGCCAACGAACTGATCAAACAGACGACCGGGCTGCTGCGGGGACGCATCCGCGAGTCTGACCTGCTTGCCCGGCTTGAAGATGACCAGTTGGCGGTGTTGCTGACCCATTGCTCGCGCCAGCAAGCCGCCAGAATTGCGGGTCAGTTGCAGGAGGCAGTTTCAGATTTCACGTTTACCTGGGACAACCGTTCGACCCTGGTCGGGCTGGGTGTGATGATCCTGCCGGTTGACGCCGATGTCCGCAATGCAGCGACGCTGCTTGATATGCCCGAGGTCGCCGGCGACCTGCTCGGTTTGCGGGAATCATCTGCCCCCTGGGGCAGTCAACAGCGCGCTGGCACGACCGGCCGGCTGGGCGCGGAGCGTCTGATTACCGATGCGCTGGCGTTGGGACGCTTCCGGCTCTATGCCCAGAAGATTTCGCCGCTCTCGCCTGCCCAGCGTGGTGCGGAACTGTATGAGTTTCTGGTGCATATGCTGGATGACCAGGAGCGGGTGTTACCGCCGTCGGTCTTTATTGAAGCGGCAGCACGTGACCATCTCGCTGTTGATCTGGATCGCTGGGTGGTTGGTTCGGCGTTGGCCGGCATTGCCAGCCACAGCCCATCGCCGGCGGCAGTCTGGATGATCAACCTTTCGCTCCCCTCGATGTGCGATGAACAGTTCCCCGCCTACATCCGCGAGCAGCTTGAATTGCGCGGTGTTGCGCCCTGGCAGGTCGGGTTTGAAATTCCGGAGTCGGTGGCTATCGAGAACCTTGCCAATGCGATGCGGTTCATCGGTGAAATGCGAACGCTTGGCTGCCGGATTGCCCTTAGCCAGTTTGGCTCCAGCCTGCATACGTTCTCCTACCTGCGAAATCTGGATGTGAACTACATCAAGATCGATGGCAGCGTCATCCGGGACATTGCTGATGACCCGGTCGACCGGGCGGTTGTTGGCGCGATCAGCCACATTGCCCACACGATGGGCATCCAGACCGTTGCCGAGCATGTCGAGAGTCTTGAGGTGCTGGAATGTCTCAAGGACCTCGCGATCGACTACGCCCAGGGCTATGCCGTTTCCAAACCTGTGCCGCTGGCGATCATCTCCTGACCCACCAACCCGGCCATGAGTTCGGGTATGATGCGCCAGTATTCCGCATTGGCGACTGCCAGTTGGTGAAACAGGAGTGATGGGCACATGGCCGGATTTGACGACGATTTCCCACGCATACACGGCGATCATCTGAAGCAGTTTGTCATCGACGTGTTCATGTCCTACGGCATGCGCGCCGAGGACGCCAGGATCTCTGCCGATATATTGGTGGAATCCGACCTGCGAGGCATCGACTCCCACGGTGTTCCGCGGATGCCGATGTACACCGGCAGGTTGAAGGATGGCCTCTATAACCTGGAAGCGGAGCTGGTGACGGTGCGCGAGACGGCATCGACGATTACCTTCGATGCCCAGAACGGGTTTGGTCCATCTTCCGCCTACCGGGCAATGCAGAAGACGATTGAAAAGGCCAAGGAGACCGGGCTTTGCCTCTCGACGGTCGGCCATTCCAACCACTTCGGCATCGCCGGCTACTACGCCACGATGGCGCTCGATCATCCCGGCATGGCCGGCATCGCGATGACCAACGCCACCCCGCTGCTGGTTCCGACTTTTGCCAAGGAGCCTGCGCTTTCGACCGCGCCGATTGCTGCGGCATTCCCGGCCGGCACAGAAGATCCGTTCGTCCTGGATGCCGCGACGACTGCCGTCGCCTGGGGCAAGGTTGAGATGGCCCGCCGTTCCAACAAGCCGATCCCGCGCGGCTGGGCGGTGAACAGCGAGGGCTTGCCAACCGAGGATCCCCACGAGGCAGCGGCGCTGATGCCGCTTGGCAGCGAGCGGGAGACCAGCGGCCAGAAGGGCTATGGCCTGTCGCTGTTCGTCGAGGTGCTCTGTTCGCAGCTTTCCGGATCGCTCTGGAGCAAGCATGTCACCGGCTCGCGCTCGGACGAACCACGCGCGACCGACACCAGCCACGCCTTCATGGCGATCGACATCGAAGCATTCCGTCCGCTGGCCGAGTTTGGCGCCAGCATGGACGAGATGCTCGGCGACCTGCGCTCGATGACGCCGGCTGCCGACCACGAGAAGGTCATGGTCCCCGGCGACCCGGAGAAGATCGCCTACGAAGACCGCTCCGAACGTGGCGTCCCGGTCCACCCGGTCGTCGTCAGCGAGCTCCGCGCCATCGGCGCCGACGCCGGCGTGCAGGTGCCGTTTTAGGCGACATTCGGAGATTTTGCAGATGCAGGTGGCTGATTTCCTGATGGATGATGAGAACACTGAGAAGTTCTGGGCGCATGGATTGACCGATCGACAAGTTCGACAGGTCCTTGATGACAGATATACAGTTGTATCGAATCGGAAGAATCGGCGGTCAAGATATCTCATCATTGGACGCGATTGGAGCGGGCAATGTATCACGATTCCGATTGAGCCGACATACGATCCGATTCTCTGGCGTCCGGTAACGGCATGGTATTGCAAGCCTGCGGAAGCAGCACTGCTTCCGCGTCGTCGATAATGCATACCTTGAGGAGTGAAATCATGGACGATCGCGAGTTGCTTGAACTTGAAGACGAATCCTCTTGGGACTTTGACAACGCCCAAGAGTATCCAGCATCGTCGAGCGGCAATGCTGTGGTACCCGTCAAGTTTGGCCCGGAAGCGTTTGAACGCCTTTCCGTATATGCTGAACGACGTGGACTGCACGTTTCCGAGTGTATACGCATCCTGGTTGATCGCGGGATTGCCGCTGACGCCCCTGATATCTTGACTGATTCATCGGAAGCGGGGCTTGTTGATCCATTGGATTAGCGATCAGGACATGGAGAATGTGCCCGTAGAATACCCAGCTCAGCGATCCCGTCGGGCGATCGTGCAGGCGGAGTTTGAGCGGGAAGAGTTCCTGCGTCTCGCAGACTACATTGAGCGGAATAATTTGAAACTCTCACAGTGCATCAGGACGCTGGTTATGCAAGGCATTGCTGATGATGCAACAGATCATCCTTTACAGCCGGAAGATCCAGAGCATCTCACGCAGTAGATGCATGGTGGGGAGAATGAATGAGCAGCATTAGTCAGCGCCCACTCAAAATCGGCATCGGCCTCCCGGATGCCGTTGGACAGATGGCCGGCGGGACTCCGCGCTGGGCGGACATCCTGACGATGGCGAAGCTGGCTGAGGATGTCGGGTTTGATTCTCTTTGGCTCGAAGACCACCTCCTCTTCCGGTTGGACGATGGCCCGGCCGAGGGGCCGTGGGAGTGCTGGACGCTGCTCTCGGCACTGGCGGCGGTCACCAGCCGGGTTGAACTTGGCCCGCTGGTCGCCTGCACCAGCTTCCGGAGTCCGGCGCTGCTGGCGAAGATGGCCGATACCGTCGATGAGATCAGCGGCGGACGGCTGATTCTCGGGCTGGGTGCCGGCTGGCACGAGCCGGAGTACCAGGCGTTCGGCTTCCCGTTCGACCACCGGGTGAGCCGGTTTGAAGAGGCGTTGCAGATCATCCACAGCCTGTTGCGAACTGGCAGTGTCGATTTCGACGGAACCTACTATCAGGCCCG
>CAZRNC010000181.1:0-6166 GCA_964601285.1 uncultured Thermomicrobiales bacterium
CGTGCCTGAGCGACCGATTCGGCAACGACCGCAGCAACACCATCGCCGGTCCAGTGGACCTCGTCGATGGCAAGCACTCGCGGGGTGACGATATTGGTCTGGAACCCATGGCCAAGCGGGAAGGCACATGGGAGCGGATTGACCGCTTCAAAATCCTTACCGGTATACACGGCGATGACGCCGGGCATTGTCTTCGCAGCCGATGTATCGATGCTCGTGATCCTGGCGTGAGCGTGCGGGCTACGCAGGATGGCGAGGTGACTCATGAACGGCAGTTTCAGGTCGTCCATAAACCGACCCTGACCTTTGATCAGCCGAGGGTCTTCGCTTCGCTTCAGTCGTTGGCCGACCAGATCGGCCCTTTTTGCAGTTGCAGTCACGGTAGCCTCCAGCTCTGTTGCAAATGATTCAGAAACAAGAAGTGCTGGTTGAGGCTGGTGCTAATCGTCACCAGCCTCGGTGGCTGCCATCTTGTTGGCTGCAAACTGGATCGACTTCACGATGTGCTGGTATCCGGTGCAGCGGCAGAGGTTACCCTCGATGCCGTGTCGAATTTCGGATTCGGTCGGGTTCGGGTTGCGGTTCAACAGGTCGATGCTGGTCATGATCATGCCCGGTGTGCAATAGCCACACTGCAGGCCGTGCTCTTCCCAGAAACCTTCCTGAACCGGGTGCAGTTCGCCGTCTTTGGCGACCCCTTCAATGGTGGTAACTTCTGCGCCATCTGCCTGAACCGCAAGCAACGTGCAGGACTTCACAGCCTGCCCGTTCAGGTGGATCGTGCAAGCGCCGCACTGGCTGGTGTCGCAGCCGATGTGGGTTCCGGTCAGGCCCAGATTTTCACGAATGAAATGTACGAGCAGTGTCCGGGATTCGACGTCACCCTGGCGTTCGACACCGTTCACGGTCATCGAAACCGAATGCTTCATATTCCCTCCTCAGGATGGTTCCGCAAACGACGGTCTGCCCACCTGCGGGCAGACGTTTGCCAGAAGGACTCTGGTGATCCGGTCCAACTGATGCTGAACACCGCTATCTCCCCAGAACGCGGCTCAGTTGGGGCCAGATAGAGCTTCCGGCACTGCCAGCGGCGGTACAGGTGGATAGTAGCCATATTCTTGCACAACGGTCAATAGCGGAAGTAACTGTCTCTCATAGATAACTCGAAGCAAAGCTGGTGTTAGTAGCCCCACGGGATCGAGCGGCGGCTCATCAATTGTGGGTATACCGGGTGTTGCAGCAGATTTCTGATTCGCAGGCTGAAGACATGGACTTCGATGGGATCAAGGTAGCGTTGCAAGGTTTCGAACAACTGCTCGTCGTTTGCAATACGTTCGAGATCGGTCAACAGCGATTCCTCAATTGATTCGTCCTGGAAATCCCAGATCACCGTGCGTAGCTTCGGCTCGATGTTGAAGGTTAGTCCGTGGTCGATGCCCCAGAGCCGGCGGTCGTGGACGCCAAGCAGACAGTGACCCGCCTTGCGGTCGGCGTTGTTGGTGATGACGTCGAACAGGGCCATGCGGCGTAGCTCGGCCGGAAATTGCTCGCGGAAGGTGAAGTAGTGGGCATCCTGCTCCGGCTCAATGTACTCCTGCACCGTTCCGATGCCGTGCGGTCCTTCGCGAACGACAGTGGCCGGAATGAGGTGCCAACCTAACGCTTCCGAGACGAGATAGGCAGCGTATTCGCGCAGGTAGAGCGTGTCATCCGGGAAATCCCAAAGCGGAATCTCACCGGCTGATGGTTTATAGATGGCGATTGTTGGGTCGAACTGTTCGTCGGGGTCTTCGAGCAGTACACCGAAGGTGTAATTCGAACCCCAGGGAACGAGTTCGCAATCCTGAATCACGGCGCGTTGAAAGAACGAGACCAACGGAAGGTG
Source organism: uncultured Thermomicrobiales bacterium (assembly GCA_964601285.1). Lineage (GTDB taxonomy): Bacteria > Chloroflexota > Chloroflexia > Thermomicrobiales > CFX8 > CAYWXR01. The sequence continues at coordinate 1,886 of CAZRNC010000181.1, forward strand.
TTCCCGGTCTTCTGCGCCGTAGAACTGGTCATCGTGCTCTGGGTTCATACGCAGGTGACCTTCCGCACCACACCAGCCATCGTTTACAGAACCGGCTCGGTCCGGCCACCGCCAAAGACGGTCGCTGTTTCGTCGGGCGGCGTACCGTTGCGGACGTGTTCAAAGAACAGGTTCGCTTCAGTTGCCAGGAAATTCAGCATGAACTGCTCCAGGCCGGCCCGGTCGCGATAGGCGAATTCGCTCATCCGCTTTCCATAGAGATCGTAGTTTCCGTGTTCGACTTCGAGGATCGGCATGGCGTCGACCAGCCATCCAAGTCCTGCCCGGCGTTTGATGAGCTGTACCTGGACGACGAAGTAGGCCGCTCGAAAACGGCCGTCAAACAGACTTCCGGTAATGGTCAGTTGAAACTGAAACCCGGTGCCTTCGGATATTGTGTCAAGCTCACGGCCGTGGATCGAGATCGGTGGCTCGCCTGCCGTTAGCTGGTCGTGCAAGGCTTGGCCCATATACATAACGGCCTGGCGTTGCTGTTGCCAGATGGTATCCAGTGAAGATGATCCTGTTGGTGTGCTCATATCCGCTTCCTGCAGGTGGCTGTTCGACTCTGGATTGTAACAACCTGCGAAGGTATGAATCGTCCCGGGAACGGTGTTTCCGCCGAAGGACTGGCGTGTTTTGCTATACTCGCGGCGTCTGAATCTTGGTTCGTATTAGAGGTATGCACGTTGAAAGTAACTGTTGCCAGGGGCGCCGGAAGCATCGCCTATCTTGATATCGCAGCCGACGAAGCCGAGTTCGCTGTGGCGATGAATGCGGCCTACCGCAAGATCGTCCGCGACGTGAACGTTCCCGGTTTCCGCAAGGGCAAGGCTCCGCGTCACATTGTTGAGCGGATGATCGGCCAGAATGCTCTGGTCGAGGAAGCCGGCATGGGGATGATGGATGACCTCTACCGCCGGGCGTTGGAGCAGGAGAACCTTACTCCGGTCTCCGAGCCTGAAGTCAATGTCACCGAGGTCAACCCGATTGCATTCACCATCACGGTGCAGGTCTATCCCGAAGTGACCCTTGGCGACTATCTCTCGGTTCGCGTGGATCCGGTCGATGTCAGCCTGGACGATGACGAGATCGACGAGACCATCGAAACGATGCGCAAGAATGTCGCAGAGTGGGTGCCGCTGGATGAAGAGCGCAAGCCGCAGGAGGGCGACCAGGTTGTCATCGACATGACCGTCTATGACGGCGATGATGTCTTCCAGGAGCCAGCGACCGACATGCCCTGGGTTCTCGGCGAAGCCAACATGTTCGAATCACTCGAGGACACCATCAAGGACATGGAAGTTGGCACGTCTGACGAGCTGACACTGGCCTTCGATGATGACGACGAGTCCGTTGCGCCAGATATCCGTGGCAAGTCGTTGCGCTACGAAATCACACTCAAGGAAGTCAACGTACGCGACCTGCCGGACGTCGACGACGAGTTCGCCGGCCGGTTTGGCGAGATTGCAACAGTTGACGCGCTGCGCGAGGAGATCCGCAAGGATCTGCTGCGTGGCAAGGTTTCCGAAGCGCAGACTGAGGTCGTCAACGAGATCGTCAACAAGATGGCCGAGGTCAGCGAAGTTGATGTTCCGGTCGCGATGGTTGACATGGAAATCGATAACCAGATCACCCAGACGCGTTCCCGGCTCGCCCAGACCGGAACCGATCTTGAAACATTCCTTTCGATGGGCAACAAGACCGAAGAGGACTTCCGCGAGGAGTTGCGTGAAGACGCCGCGCGGCGCGTTCGCAACACGCTGGTGCTGAACCAGATCGCCGAGGTCGAAAAACTTGCCGTTACCGACGAGGACATCGAGGCTGAAATCGACAAGATGATCGGCGATATGGAAAATGCCGAACAGCTTCGATCGATCTACGCTTCGGAATACTTCCGCGAGCGGCTGGAGAACGATATCCACGATCGCCGGATGACCGAGCGTATCATTGAGATTGCAACAGAAGGCGTCGGAGCCGTAACCGGAGAGGGTGCCGAACTCCAGCAGCAGGATGAGGACGACAAGGCAGCCGACGCCGACAGCGCGGATGCCACCATTCTGGATGTTGAAGCTACCGTCGCCGACGAGGACGAAGCTGAGGATGCCGCTGAAGTGGCAGAGGAAGCTGAAGCCTCCGAAGGTGATGATGCCGAAACTGATGAAGACGAAGAAGCCGAAACCGACGCATCCTGAGCATGTGCCGGTTCGCCGGCACAATCATCCCGGAAGCGATGGCGCTCGTGCGCCGGAAGGACCATCTATACATGCATTTGCCAACGAACCTCGTGCCGATGGTGGTCGAAAGCACCAACCGCGGCGAACGAGCCTATGATATTTACTCCAGGTTGCTCCGTGACCGGATCATCATTGTCGGCACCGGCATTGACGACCAGATCGCCAACCTGATTAGCGCCCAACTGCTCTTCCTTGACAACGACAACCCCGAGCAGGACATCCAGATGTACATCGACTCCCCGGGCGGCAGCGTGTATCACGGACTGTTTATCTACGACACGATGCAGTCGATCACTGCTGATGTGCGGACCTATGCATGTGGTCTGACCGCCAGCATGGGCGCAGTGTTGCTCGCAGCCGGCACGCACGGCAAGCGGTTTGCACTGCCAAACTCCCGGATTCTCATTCACCAGGGGTCAGCAGGATTCCGCGGAACCATCCCTGATATCGAGATTGTGGCGCAGGAGACACTCCGCTTGACCCAGACCATGACCGAGATCATGTCTTTGCACACCGGCCAGCCATACGACGTCATCAAGCGCGACACCGAGCGAGACAAGTACTTCACGGCTGAGGAAGCCAAGGAGTACGGACTTGTTGACCACGTTATTGAATCTCCAAAGCTCGAGAAGCTGAAGGCATTGCGTGCAGCGGAGCAAGACGGCACCAGCCAGGAGTAGTGCTCCCGACAGGTGAGACCAGGGAGAAAGGCAGCGCATGACCAGCACACGGGGCGGACGAGTCCACTATCGGTGCTCATTCTGCGGCAAGAGCCAGGAAGAAGTCCGGCGGTTGATTGCCGGGCCGGGAGCCGTCTATATCTGTGACGAGTGTGTCCAGCTTTGCCGTGAGATCATCGAGGAAGAAGAGACTCCGGCAGCAGATGCCCAACCGGCACTTACAAAGATCCTGCCGCCAAAGAAGCTTTACGAACAGCTTAATAACTATGTCGTCGGCCAGGACCGCGCGAAGAAAACGCTTTCCGTGGCTGTCTACAACCACTACAAGCGCATCAGCATGGGCGTTGAGGAAAACGAAGACGTCGAGCTTGGGAAGTCCAACATCCTGCTGGTCGGGCCCACCGGCAGCGGCAAGACATTGCTGGCACAGACCCTCGCAAAAGTGCTTGACTTGCCATTCTCGATTGCCGATGCTACCGCGCTGACTGAGGCCGGCTATGTTGGTGAGGATGTCGAGAACATCCTCCTGCGGCTCATCCAGAATGCCGGCGATGTGGTGCGTGCCCAAACCGGCATTATCTATATCGACGAAATCGACAAGATTGCCCGCAAGTCGGACAACCCGTCGATTACTCGTGACGTATCGGGAGAGGGCGTTCAACAGGCTCTGCTCAAGATCATTGAGGGAACGGTCGCCAACGTGCCGCCCCAGAGTGGCCGCAAGCACCCGCACCAGGAGTACATCCAGATCGACACCCGGAACATCCTGTTCATCGTTGGCGGTGCCTTTGAGGGGCTTGAGGAGATCATCGGCAAGCGTCTCGGCAAGGACGCTGCCATCGGCTTTGGCAGCAAGGGTGAGAAGATCGAACAGGGCGGTGATGGATCGCTGCTACCGTTCGTCGATCATGACGACCTGCTGCAGTATGGCCTGATCCCAGAGTTCGTCGGCCGGCTGCCAGTTGTCGTCTCACTGGATGCGCTGACGATCGACGATCTGATGCGGATTCTCGTTGAGCCGCGCAACGCCATCGTTCGCCAGTTCGAGCGGATGTTCAAATTTGACAACGTTGAACTGGTCTTCACCCATGATGCTTTGCTGGCGGCTGCTGAAGCGGCCCAGCGGCGAAAGACCGGCGCCCGTGGGTTGAGAACAACCATCGAAGAGGTGCTGATGGACGTCATGTACGAGATTCCGTCGCTCGACGGTGTCAAGAAGTGCATCGTCAACGCCGATGTCATCAACAACCGCACCCAGCCGCTGCTGGTTTCGGTCAACGACATGCCAATCGAATACCAGAAGACTGCCTAGACCAAGCTGAACA
>CAZRNC010000182.1:0-3425 GCA_964601285.1 uncultured Thermomicrobiales bacterium
CGAAGGAGGGATCCGTAACCCCAGGAGTACGGATCCCTCCTTCGTCGGGATGACAATCAAAGATGGTCGCTCCTCATTGCGCTTGTCGTGGCATCCAAAGGCGGACGCATGCCATGCGCCCCTACCCCCCTGCGGCGGACAGGAATAGGCCGACTCGTTGCGTCGTCCCTACGAAGCCGGCTCTTCCTCATCAGTCCTGAAATCGGAAACCTCACAGGTCGTGAAATCCACCACCTGGTCGCGTTCGAAATCGACCCAGGCATCGAGCTTGCAACTACCGGCGTCACCGCTGATGTGATAATTCATGTTGTGGACTCCCGATTGCCGGCGCAGGAGCAACTGGTCCGCTGATTCCGGCAGGTCGAACTCGATCGTCAACAACCGCTGTTCCCCGGTCAACAATTCAATATGCCAGGCGAGCGCCCGTGGATCGTCGACCATCTCCGGATCTTCCGGACCGATCGACGTGGAGACCACCTCGGCACCATCCGGCAGATAGGCCTGCAACCAGGTCCGGTGGAAGCCGTTGAATTCCAGGTTGCCGTCGGGGTCACCAACGTGGTTCATCTCGATTGTCCAGATCACCCGTCGCATGCCATCTACCGGAGAAGGCGAAACATCCAGGAACGCTTCAACCTCAACCATCGGGCTGGATTTGTTGCCGGTGATATTTGCGATCGTCATCACCAGCGTTTCCAGCTCCGGATCAGGGATCAGCGCGCCATCCCAACCACGGCTGACAACTTCCTCCTGCAGGACAGGTTCGGCCATCGATACCTGTACCTCGCGGTCGTTGGCACTGTCACGAAGACTCCAGAAGATCATCTTCTTGGTTTCAAACTCAGCCTCGAGCACCTGGTCGATGATCGAACGACCCAATTCCCCGACAAACTCCTTGTGCGTTTCATCACCATCACGGAGCGACTGGATCAGATCAAGAAAGTTCTCCGATGTCACCGTTTCGGTGCGATCCTCAACGGTGACATCGTATGGGCCGATAATCTCCAGCACATTGGCAACAACCGAATCATTCACCGCCAGAATCCCGGCCAGCGGTGGCCAGCCGGTATCGGCGTACATCTCGTTGAGCCGTGCAGCAACCGTCGGAAAGTCTGCTGACCAGTTGGCATCGTGCGGAAACCACTCATGTTGCAACAGATATTTGCTGATCGGCGCCGGCGACGGGAGCAGCTCGGGCCGGGTGTCAAAGTAGGCCTGGTTCAGGAAGCCAACCGGGCTGATCTCCAGCGAACTGATCCGGCCATTCGACACCGTCATGGTCCCATAGGTTCCAACGAAACCACCACCTGGCCGCAACTCCTGGCTGCTCTGGAGCATGATCAGATAATGCACATCCTCTTCCGCGCCGAATGCAGCGTTCAGCAACGGGAAGAGATGGAAATACTCATCGCGAAGGTTCTCCCCGCGTTCGAGGAGTCCATCCAGCGTTTCAAGCGTGTTGAGCGCCCTGCCCGGCAGGTTCCCGTCATCAACCTCGGTCCGCATTTGCAGCGCCGCATCGAAGCGGCGCTCGAGCGCATGAATCTCGTCCCAGTGTTCGGTGACAACATCCAGCCAGGTCGGGCCGACCAACGGTTCGTCGCCCATGAACCCGTTCGCTTCAAGGGCGTCCTTCATCTCATTGGCAATTTCCGTGCTTTCGCGGGAGATCGATGTCAGCTCAATACCCAGATCAAGCAACTCCTGTGATGCCCGTACCTGGTCGCCGACAAACGGCGTGTTGCGGGCAAGGCTTCCGAGCAGCGGTCGCTCAACCCGGCGGTCGAGTTCTCGCAGGTCTGCTTCCAATTGAGAGAGGTCGCCAGTGATCTGTGGAAGCTGGTCGAGGGACGGTCCACTTTCTTCAAATTCGAAATGGGCCTTCACCACGTCGGCCTGGTTACGTGCCTTGCCATATTGGCGGTCGATCGACCAGAAGTAAAACCCGCCGGTAAGCACAGCCAGCAGAACGACCGCGCCTAGCGCGATCAATGCTTTCCGTAACCCTGGCTGCATGGAACACCCGCTCACTCTACCGGCAAGCCGGCACGACCAACCCGACCTTTAGGATATCGACCCCTCATTGGCCGCGCTACGGCCCGACAGGCTCCTTGCTACATTCTGGTACTTTCGTATAATCGCGCCCGGTATGTTGCGTGTTGTTTCGCTTTCGTAGTTAGTATCAACCTAATTAACTGCTCTGGAAGAGTACGGCAGTACTACTGTCGCATGTCGTATAGACGGACGAAGGTACCTTACGCACCACCGGCTGTCATAGTAACCTCGATTCAGGTAAACGCTCGGCCCTGGCAACTGGTTACGCAGTCCGCGTCCCGGTTACAGGTAGACAATCTAAACAGGCGGCGATGAAACACGGGTTGCAATCTGGGCACCTCACCCGTGTGGAGCCAGTGGTGCAACCGGCCGGCACTCGTCGAGCCGGTTCTTCCGTCTCCGGGTGAAAACTCCTTACGGCCGGCACGTCCTGTGCGACCGGGGGAGCCGGTCACAAACGGGATGGAGGGACCGGTTATGCAACCCGAAGAACGACGCGTACAAGGAGCACACACCAGAATGCCGGTCGTGCTTATCAATCAGAAGAGCAAGCAGCCCCAGGTTGATGCTCAGCTGAAAACCTGGCCAGAAGCGCATAGCCTGGACGCTGCATCGCAGCGCTGGCTGACGTTTCTCTCTTCAGCGCCCGGGCAGCCGCTCCGGCGGGTACTCTACAGCCTGGTCTTCAAGCGGGCCTTCGATATTGTGGGCTCGGTCGTGCTGCTGATCGTGCTTTCACCAGTGCTTGCGTTGGTGGCGCTGGTCATCCGGCTGGAATCTCCCGGCCAGATCATCTATCGCCAGGACCGCGTCGGCCGCAACGGTGAACTGTTCACTATCTACAAGTTCCGCACCATGATTCCGGATCGTCGCAAATCCGACGGACCAACGCCGATCCAGGATCGCCGCATGCGGCACAAGACACCGACCGACCCGCGGGTAACCCGTTCCGGCCGGCTCCTGCGACGCACCAGCATCGATGAACTGCCACAGTTCTTCAATATTCTGAAGGGCGACATGAGCTTCATCGGCCCGCGGCCGGAGATGCCAAAGATCGTCGAGAAGTACGAAGAGTGGCAGCACCAACGTCACCTGGTCACACCCGGGCTCTCCGGCTGGTGGCAGGTTACCGGGCGCAGCGACCTGCCGATGCACGAGCACACCGACCTGGACATGTACTACGTCGTCCACCAGTCGTTCATGCTCGACCTGAAAATCGTCCTCCGCACCTTCAAGGCACTCCTCTCACGAGGTGGCGCGTTCTAGTAGGGGCGTATGGAATACGCCACGTGTTCCAACTATTTCAGGATCATCGTACGTCCGCAGAGAGATCGGCATTTTGCCTGTCATCCTGAGCGGAGCCGAAGGAT
>CAZRNC010000182.1:3525-6115 GCA_964601285.1 uncultured Thermomicrobiales bacterium
GGATTGATCGGGCCTTCCGGCGAGTAGGGATCTAGGACGTTTGTCTGTCGACGTATAGCCCCCTCCCGAAGGACACTTGCAAGCATCGACGACGTAGTTCGTTCGTTCACATCACAATGAAGTGGAGTTTCTCTGGTGAGCATCGCGTTGATAACTGGTTCCGCCGGCCTGATCGGCTCCGAAGCGGCCACCTGGTTCGGCAAACTTGGCATGGACGTTGTCGGTATCGACAACGACATGCGCAAGACTTTCTTCGGCGAGGAAGCCTCAACCCGTTGGAATGTCCAGCGCGTTTCCGACGAGTTGGGCAGCCGCTACCGCCACTATGACATTGACATCCGCGACCGCGACGCGATCATGCGGCTCTTCGGCGAATATGGCAGCGACATCGCTGTCATCATCCACACTGCCGCGCAACCGTCGCACGACTGGGCAGCCCGTGAGCCGTTCACCGATTTCGACATCAACGCCGTCGGAACGCTGAACCTGCTCGAGGCCACCCGACACCACGCCTCGCACGCGCCGTTCATCTTCACCTCAACCAACAAGGTCTACGGCGATCGGCCCAACGAGCTGCCGCTCAATGAGCTGGAGAAGCGCTGGGAGATCGACCCGAACCACACCTACGCCGGCGGCATCCGCGAGGACATGTCGATCGACCAGTGCCTGCATAGCCTCTTCGGCGCCGGCAAGGTGGCAGCAGACATCCTGGTGCAGGAGTATGGACGCTATTTCGACATGCCGACCGCCTGCTTCCGGGGTGGAACGCTGACCGGCCCGAAGCACTCCGCCACCCAGCTGCACGGCTTCCTCGGCTACGTCATGCGCTGCACGATGACCGGCACGCCCTATACCGTCTTCGGATACAAGGGCAAGCAGGTGCGCGATGCGATCCACAGCAACGATCTGATCCAGGCGTTCTACGAGGTCTACAAGGCCCCACGCATCGCCGAGGTCTACAACATCGGCGGCGGCAGATTCAGTAACTGCTCGGTGCTGGAAGCGATCGACCTCAGCCAGGAGATTGCCGGCCGCGAGCTTGACTGGAGCTACAGCGAGCAGAACCGTATCGGCGACCACATCTGGTGGATTGGCGATAATGGCAGGTTCGAAGAGCACTACCCCGACTGGAAGATGGAATACAACGTCGAGCGGATTCTCAACGAGATTTACGAAGCGAATCGAGACAGGTGGCAGGCATGCGACGAGACGGCAAACGAAACCTCCTTGGCGTCAACATTGACGCGGTAGATTACGACGGGGCCGTCGAAAGCATCCTGCACGCCGCTGAAGCCGGTCAGGGCTACTCGGTGACGGCGCTGGCCGTCCACGGTGTCATGACCGGCGTCCAGGACCCGGTCCACCGCGAACGGCTCAACCAGTTCGATCTGGTCACGCCAGATGGACAACCGGTGCGCTGGGCGTTGAACCTGCTCCACAAGACCGGGCTGAAGGATCGCGTTTACGGCCCACTGCTGACCTTGAAGGTCGCCGAAGCCGCCGCCAAGCGTGGTGTGCCGGTCTATCTCTATGGCAGCACGCCCGAAGTCATCGGCAAGATGTCGGCCAACCTGACCCAACGCTTTCCGGGGTTGGTCATCGCCGGCGCAGAGCCATCCAAGTTCCGGCAGACAACCGAGCAGGAGAAGCTCGAAGTCGCCAAGCGTATCCGTGAATCCGGCGCGAAGATCACCTTCGTCGGCCTGGGCTGCCCACGCCAGGAAGTTTTCGCCTTCGAATATCGCGATCTGCTGAACATGCCGGTAATGGCTGTCGGCGCAGCGTTTGATTATCACGCCGGAACCGTCTCCGAACCGCCGGCCTGGATGCAACGCGCCGGGCTGCAGTGGCTCTACCGCCTCGTCCAGAATCCGAAGCGGCTCTGGCGGCGCTATCTGATCCTCAACCCGCTGTACGTCAGTCTGGTTGCGCTCCAGTTTGCCGGCATCCGCCGGACCGAACCGAAAGTCACCGGCCATCCGATTCCCGAGGTTCGCTATGGATAGTCCCGCCCACGAGGTTGCCGGATGAAACGGCTCGTAGCCCGACTGACACAATCTGCAATCGCCCGCAACGCATTTGCGCTGCTGGGCGTTCGCATGTTCACCTTCCTCTCCTCGCTCATCACCATCCCGTTCCTTGCGCGGGTTCTGGGTGTCGAGCCGTGGGGCAAGGTGGTCTTCGCGCAGGTCATCGGGCTGGCCCTCGTCATCGCGCTGGACTACTCATTCCCGATTACTGCCACCCGTGAAGTCGCCGCATCCCGGGATGACCGCAACGCACTGGGGAGCATCGTCTCCCGGGTGCTCGCGGCAAAGTTGCTGCTGACAACGGTGTTTGTCGCCGGGATACTGGTCGCCCAACCGCTGGTTCCGCAGCTACGAGACGCCGGCGGCTTTCTCTGGCTGGCCCTGCTCTGGGCAATCGGGACCGCCTTTGTCCCGATCTTCTACTTCCAGGGCATCGAGCAGGTTCCACGGTTGCTGAAGATCGACGCTCCGCTCCGGATCGCCGGCACTGCCAGCATTTTCCTGTTTGTGCGCCAACCGGGAGACGCCTGGATGGCCATCTTCTTTCCGGCGCTGGCAGG
>CAZRNC010000183.1:0-3425 GCA_964601285.1 uncultured Thermomicrobiales bacterium
GCGACGGTTGCCTATGCCGCCGAAACAGTTGAGTATCCGCTGGCTCGTGTTGTTTCCGAAGCCGGACTCAGGCAATTCCACTCGGCCGAAACCGAGAAGTATGCCCACGTCACCTACTTTTTCAACGGCGGAACGGAGCAGCCATATCCGGGCGAGGAGCGCGGGTTAGTGCCGTCGCCGAAGGTGCCAACTTACGACCTGCAACCGGAGATGAGCGCCCCCGGAATAGCAGATGTCGTTTGCCAGGCGATCGCTGGTGGAGAATTCGGGTTTATCGTGCTGAACTTCGCCAACTGCGACATGGTTGGCCATACCGGTGTGATCTCGGCGGCCGTTGCCGCGACGAGTGCTGTCGATCATGAGCTGGGACGGGTGCTTGAGGCAACATTGGCGGCCGGCGGTGTTGCGCTGGTGACGGCAGATCATGGCAATGCCGAACAACTGCTGACCACCGAAACCAACCAGCCGATGACCGCCCACACGACCAACCCGGTGCCGGTCATTCTGGTTGCCCCAGAGGGGTCACCGCTCCGTAAGGTCAACTTGCGCCATGGAAGGTTGGCCGATGTCGCGCCGACGGTGCTGCAATTGCTGGGGGTGGACCAGCCGGCCGTGATGACCGGCCAGTCCCTGATCGTTCTCGATTAGCCGAGCCGCCGGCCGAAGGCAGAAACTCCGGCGAACCGTGCTGCTTCGCCAAGCTCCTCGTTGATCCGCAGGAGCTGGTTGTATTTCTCGATACGGTCCATTCGCGACATCGAGCCGGTCTTGATCTGCCGTGCGCCGGTCGCGACCACCAAATCGGCAACGAACGAATCAGCAGTTTCGCCGGAGCGGTGCGAGATCACTGCAGTGAAACCTGCCCGGTGCGCCATCTCGACAGCGTCCAGCGTTTCGGTAAGCGTTCCGATCTGGTTCAGCTTGATCAGAATCGAGTTGCCGGACGCCTCGCGGATGCCACGGTCGAGGCGGGTGGTGTTGGTGACATAGAGATCGTCCCCGACAAGTTGCACCCGGTCGCCCAGGCGCTCGGTCAGCCGCTTCCAGCCGGCCCAGTCGTCCTCGGAGAGACCATCCTCAATCGAGACAATCGGGTATTTGCTGACAGCGTCGGCATACCATTCGATCAGTTCGTCAGCAGTAAGCGTCCGGCCCTCGCCGGCAAGAACGTACTTGTCATCTTCAAAGAACTCCGTCGATGCCGGGTCGAGCGCGATGTAGATGTCCTTGCCCAGTTCGTAGCCAGCCTTATCGATCGCCTCGGCGACCAGTTCAAGCGCTTCGGCGTTCGAACCAAGACTCGGAGCGTAGCCCCCTTCATCGCCAACCATCGTGTGGTAACCATGCGCAGCAAGCACCTTGCCGAGCGAGTGGAAAATCTCAGCCGACCAGCGAATGCACTCCCGGAAATCGGGCGCGCCGGCTGCCATGATCATGAACTCCTGCATGTCCACGCTCGAACCTTCGGCGTGCTTGCCACCATTCAGGATATTCACCATCGGCACCGGCAACGTGGTCGCAGACGGGCCGCCAAGATACTTGTAGAGAGGCAGTCCAACCGAATTCGCGGCAGCAACAGCCACGGCCAGCGAGACGCCGAGAATCGCATTTGCGCCGAGGTTGCCCTTGTTGGGGGAACCATCGAGTTCGATCATCCTGCTGTCCAGCGAGCGCTGATCAAACGCGTTCATGCCGCTCAGTTCGCGGGCCAGCGTCGAGTTGATGTTCTCGACGGCCTGCAGGACACCTTTGCCGCCGTAGCGCCCGGCATCACCATCGCGAAGCTCGACCGCTTCATACGCGCCGGTCGACGCTCCCGACGGCACAGCGGCACGCCCAACCGATCCATCATCCAGCCGGACATCCACCTCAACCGCAGGGTTGCCACGCGAGTCGAGAATCTCCCGCCCGCGGATGACATCAATCCCTGCACCCATCTCGTATCCCAACATTCCGTCGTACCCTCCACTGTCTGACAGCGATTTGTTTATACTCATCACGATACAGCAACGGCGTCGAGGGAGACGAGTTGCGGAGTCTCAACTCCGACAGGGAACGCGGGTCACGACTGAAAGCCCGCCGGGAGACGAGCCGCAACGTTCACTCCAGAGCCGTACGGTGAAGCCCGTTCGCGGGTGCGTAGTCGTCTCTGGCCGCCCACCATTACCTGGGCACACTGGTACAGTCCGCTGTATCAGTGACTGAGATTGGCCCGGACTGGGCCGAAACAGGGTGGTACCGCGTGGAAACTCTTCGCCCCTGAGCGAAGGGTTTTTTTGTTGCCGCTCTTCTTGAACTGTTGGAGGGAAGATATGTCCGCCCCGGAACACAACCGGATTCGCGAAGATGGGCTTGCCAGCCTGCAATCCGCATCAACCCAGGATGACCTTGCCGCCTGGCACCGGGATGTCCTCGGGCGCCAGGGAACATTGAGCCTCGCAATGCGTGGTCTCGGCAAGCTCGAAGCCGACGAACGCCGCGCTGCCGGCCAGGCGCTGAATGCGCTCAAGACCGAACTGGAAACTGCATTCACTGCGCGTCAAGATGAAATTCGCGACGAGGCGCTACAGGCGCAACTCGCATCAGAAACGGTCGACATCACCCAGCCGGGCCGCCCGGTCGATGCCGGCAATTACCATCCGCTGGCAGCGATGGCCCGCGAAATCTGCGATGTCTTCGCCCACCTCGGCTTTCAAACCGTCGAAGGGCCGGAGGTCGAGTTCGCGAAGTACAGTTTTGACATGCTCAACATTCCGAGCGACCACCCTGCCCGCGATGTCTGGGACACGATCTTCATCGACACCGACGACGTTGAGATCACCCTGCGGCCGCACACGTCCCCGATGCAAGTGCGGACGATGCTCCAGCAGGACCCGCCGGTGCGCGTTGTCGTGCCCGGCCGGACCTATCGCTATGAAGCGCAGGACGCCACCCACGAATGGCACTTTCAGCAGGTCGAAGGGCTGGCAGTCGACAAGAACATTACGATGGCTGACCTGCGTGGCACGCTGGCCGAGTTTGCTCGCCAGATCTTCGGTGCCGAGCGCAAGGTCCGCTTCCGCTGCGACTTCTTCCCGTTCGTTGAACCGGGCGTTGATATGTCAATTGACTGCCCGTTCTGCAAGGGCAAGGGCTGCAAGACCTGCAAGCAGTCCGGCTGGATCGAGATCCTGGGTGCGGGAATGGTTCATCCGAACGTCCTCGCCGGCGTTGGCTACGACCCGAAGGTCTACAGCGGATTTGCCTTCGGCATGGGTATCGACCGGATCACGATGCTCAAGTACGGCGTCACCGACATTCGCAATTTCTACAGCAATGACCTGCGCTTCATGGCGCAGTTCAACCGCGGCTATATCTAGGAGGCAGCATGCTCGTACCGGTTCGCTGGTTGAAAGAGTTGGTGCAAACCGACCTCTCCACCACTG
>CAZRNC010000183.1:3435-6065 GCA_964601285.1 uncultured Thermomicrobiales bacterium
CATCGTATGACCATGGCCGGTCTCGCCGCGGAAGGCATCACCGAGATCGGTGCAGACTGGGACAAGGTCTTCGTCGGACTCGTTGAGAAGGTGGAACGGCATCCCGACGCTGACCGGCTGGTACTACCAACGATCAACGCCGGTGAGCACCAGTTGACCGTCGTCACCGGCGCTCCGAACATCCGCGAGGGCGACAAGGTCGCGCTGGCAATCGCCGGCGCACGGCTGATCGACGGTTACTCGGATGAACTGAAATACATCACGCTCAAGCCAAGCTCAATCCGTGGCGTTCGTTCCGAAGGAATGGTCTGCTCCGAAAAGGAGCTTGGTCTCTCCGACGAACACGCCGGCATCCTGATTCTGGACGAGGATGCACCGGTCGGCATGCCGCTGAAGGAGTATCTTGGCGACGAGGTGATCGAGTTCGAGATCACACCAAACCTGGTGCATGCCTTCTCTGTGCTTGGCATCGCCCGCGAGTTGGCGGCGATTATCGACCAGCCGGCTCCGGATGTTGAACTGGCCGACATCAGCAGCATACCGGTTGCACCGCACCTGGTTGAGATTGAGGATCTGGATCTCTGTCCCCGGTATGCACTGGCAGTTCTGGAAAACGTTACCGTTGCGCCGTCCCCTTCGTGGCTGCAGCGCCGGATCGAGGCGATCGGCATCCGTCCGGTCAACAATGTCGTTGATGTCTCCAACTACGTCATGAACGAAATTGGCCAACCAACCCACGGCTTCGATGCCGATCTGCTTGCCGAAGGCAGGATCGTCGTTCGCCGGGGCCGGCCAGGCGAGAAGCTTGAATCGATCGACCATGTTGAGCGCGAGTTGACCGGCGAGATGCTGGTGATTGCCGACGCTGAGCGGGCGGTTGCGATCGCCGGCGTGATGGGTGGCGTCGCAACCGAGGTCACCGACAACACAACACGTGTCCTGCTGGAATCTGCCTCGTTCCACGCCGGATCTGTCCGCAAGACATCGCGCGATCTCAAGCTGCGCAGCGATGCATCCGCCCGCTTCGAGCGAGGCGTCGATCCGGAACTCGCCTGGAAGGCAATCCGGCGGATCGTCCAGATCATGCAGGAGATCGACCCGGGAGTGACTGTGAGCGCGGTAGCCGATAACTATCCGGAACCAGTTACACCATCGCAGCTTTCGACCCCGTTCAGCGAGATCGAACGGCTACTGGGCATGGTTGTGCCGGTGGAGGACGCTGTTTCCATTCTTGGACGCCTGGACTTCCAGCCGGAAGTCCGCGAAGGTGCAGACGGCCCGGAGATTCACGTCACCGTGCCCACTTACCGTTCCGATGTGACGATGGAAGCCGACCTGGTCGAGGAAGTCGCCCGGATCTATGGCTACGAAGAACTCCCGGAAACCTTGCCGACCGGTAGTGCAACACCAGTGACGCGCGATCCGGCTCGAATCGTCGATCACGTGGTTCAGGATGCACTGGTTCAGGCTGGACTCCAGCAGGTACAGACCTACACCATGATCAGCGAGGACGATCTGCGGTCACTCTCGCCGGCCCCTAACGGGATTCCCGAAGTCCTTGGCGGCTACCCTCGCCCCGAAGGCGACTACGTGCGTGCGGTTAACCCGCTGCGTGCGGACTGGGAACTGATGCGGCCAACGATGATTCCGTCGCTCCTCAAAATCGCGGCAGAGAACCTGAAGTATGTCGAACAGGTGCCGATCTTTGAAACCGCCCGGACGTATCAGCCGACCAGCAAGGACGACCTGCCAGACGAACGTCGTGCCGTTGCTATCGTCATGGCCGGCGCACGATTACGCTTTGGCCTGCATCGGCAGACTGAGGATGAATACGACTTCTTCGACATCAAGGGCGTCGTCGAACTGCTTATGCACCGCTTGACTGGAACCAACCCAACCTTTACCCGGATCGTCCATCCGTCGCTACACCCGGGCCGGGCGGCTGCGATCGAGATGAATGGCGAGCAGATCGGCATGGTAGGCGAAGTCCATCCACGAGTTGCCGGCAACTTCGAGATCGAAACCCGGGTCTGCGTCGCCGAAATCGACCTGCGAGGGTTCGTCGAACTGATTGGCATTCCCTGGCCGGTGCGCTCGATCTCGCGCTACCAGCCAGTGAAGCAGGACTTTGCGATTGTCGTCGACGAGGAAACGCCGGCTGGAGATGTGCTGGCTACCCTGACATCAGCAGCAGGTCCACTCGCAGGATCGGTCGAGATGTTTGACATTTATCGCGGTGAAGCCATCGGTGACGGCAAGAAGAGCCTCGCTTACCGGGTAGTGCTTTCCGCGCCGAACCGGCAGCTTGCCGACTATGAAATCGATCGGATCCGCACGAAGATCGAGAAGGAACTCAAGCGCAGGGTTGGCGGAACGATCCGCTCGTAGCACAATCGACGCTGGACAGAGCCTGGGGCCACTGGCCCCTCTCCAGGAGCAACATTGTCAGCATCTGATGAATCCCGAGCCTATACCGCGCGACCGGTCGACCGCGCCCGAGGCGTCTACGACCGGTTGCCGGTCGACCGCGATGCACTTGCCGGCCTGCAAGACCAGCTCTCGCAACTGGTCGCCCGCCACGATTACCGGTTCATCGAAACGCCGGTCATCGAGCATACCGATCTGTTCTT
>CAZRNC010000184.1:0-6062 GCA_964601285.1 uncultured Thermomicrobiales bacterium
TCTTCTCTCGCGAGCGAATCAACCGTTCAACCTTCACCATGGTGTCCTACGACGGATTCCCTGTGGCTCGGTACCGAGCGAAGCCGACGGATGACAGATAAACAGGCATGAACAGGCTAAAACCTGGGGGGCATCCAACGGCGGATTTACGGGAGCCTCACCGCACCCAGGGCGGCGGAGACGCTGCCGCCGGTTACCTGGTAGTCGAGCGACCAGCCGTCGGGTTCCAGATCCAGCAGGAAGTGGAGCTCGGCAATGTCGATCGTTTCACCGGCATGGCAGACAACGTCGTCTCCGGGGGCTATTCGTGTCCGGAAGGTCAAGGCTGTTGCGTCGTAGGCGGATTCGGTGAACCAGTGCTTGCCTACCTGTCCGCGATGAATCCTGCCGAGCGGCTTAATCATCCCGTTGCGCGGCGATATGGCGTCCGGCACCAGCAGCCGGATCGAGAAATCGCGTGCATCAACCGCATCGTGGTTGACAAGCGACAAGGTATACCGGGCGATGGGCGCGCTGCCGGGGTTGCCGGTCTGGTCTTCCGCCAGACGCACTGCCAGGGTGAGTCCTGCCTTGGGGACGACCACCTCTTCGTGTTTGAAAATGCCGAGTGGCGGGCCGAGCAGGAAGAGTCCAATGACGACCGGGATTAGCAGCGTGAACCATGGACTGCCGGTGGCCCCGGAAACGGTCAGCATTGTCAGCGATCCGATAAATGCCCACAACCAGCGCAATGGCGACCGGATACGTGCCTGGATCATGGCTAATCGTCCGTTGGTGGGCCGGCGATGTCGGAAGCGTAGAGCATCGCGGTTGCGATCTCCTTGCGGCCGAAGAACGCCCGGATCTCCTGCCAGAGATTCTGGTTCTCGCGTCCGAACACTTTGAGGCGTTCGGAGAAGACGATGTCGCCGCTGGACATCAAGGCGGTCATCAGCACGGTGCTGAGCTGTTCTGCAAGGTAGACACGCTCGACGGTCGCGAACTTCTTGCGGTAATACGCCTTGACTGACTCGATCTCGTCCGGCTTGAGGATGCCGCTGCCGGTGCTGCCGAACATCTCGCGCCAGTCAACGCAATCGAGCAGCGTCTCCAGCAGGTCGCCCTTGCGGCCCTTTTGGATTTCGTCAAACGTTTCCAACGCACGGTCCAGGTTGTAGACGAGCTCGTCCGGGGTTTCCGGCCACTGTTCGCCGGCGTCGGGTCCGGTTCCAGGAAATTGGTTCATGTGGTGCGGTTCCTAAAGTTGCGTCGTCGAGACGCCGTACCAGGCTTCCAACAGGAAACGCCCGCCGGATGTCGAGGCCATGATCGCAAAGGCTACCAGCAGGGCCACCGTTGCCGAAGCCGCCAGGTCAGTCGTTGTCTGTGCCCGGTTCTCGCGCTTTCCGATCAGCAGCACGAATGCCAGGCTCAGCCCGGTGAGTGCTGCCACTGCCGAGACGATCAGCAGTGCGGTCAGCAGCAGGCGGAGTGGTTCCCATCCGCTCAATACCAGCAGCGCGTAGCCGGTGAACAGGCCGAGGATCACTCCCAACTCCCGGTAGCTGGCGATCAGTTTCTGCTGACGGGTTTCGGGGTTTCGGAACGCGATCATACCGGCCAGTAACCAGACGAAGACCGCAAGCGCCAGACCGGTCAGCAACCCGGTTGCCAGGCGCATCTCGTTCATCGGTTCGTAGAGATACCAGAGACCCATATCAAGGAGTGTCGAGTTCACGCCGTCGATGGCGAGCGACAGGATGCCGAAGCCAAGGAACAGACAGACACCAACCGGTGGAATACCGGATTGGCTCCACCGTCCACGGAGCAGGAAGAAGATCGAGGTCAGGGCGAACCCGCCATAGATTCCGGACATCCGGGCATCAAACGGCAGACGAGCATCGCCGAAGTGGAAAGTATGGGTCGGTTGTTGGGCGCAGAGTCCGTGGAGGACGGCCAGGGATTTCTCTTCAATTGACCAGGGGAGCAACAGAAATCCGACAACTGGCAGGGTGCAGAGGGCGATGAACACGAGCGGCCAACCCAGCCACTCTGGCCGGCCGGGCGGGCTTGTTGATGTACTGGCTCCTGCCACCATCCCGATCCTCCGAAACCTTTGACCTCAACTGGCGTTGACTATAACAGAAGGGGTAAGTGGGACTCCCTCTTTTCCGGCGAGGGCATGAACGGTACTATTAGGTAGATGTCCTGTACGTACATGCGGTGATAAAGTTCGATCGCTCATGAGGAGTGACGGTATCGGACGAGGTACACCGGTATCGCCGGGACGGGATCTGGGACAGAAAATATGATTGAGCGGCGTGTTTCACGACGACAGTTACTCAAGGCAGCAGGGGCGCTCTCGGCTGCAGCGCTCTACGAACGACGCAGAATTGCACTTCCGGCACTGACGGCCGCGGCTATGGCTCCGCAAACCTGGGACTTTGACGGGCCATTTCCACACAGCGGTCAGTTCGAAACGCCAGTTCTTTCCAACGGGAAACCATTTACATCGGTTCAGGTGAGCTGGCTGGCCAACTTCGTCGATGGTCAAGGGCTCTCCCTTGAAGCTCGTGTGAGCGACGACGGAGAAACCTGGTCGGATTGGTTGCACCTGCACCCGGATACGCACATTGAAACCGAAGGTCAGACCCGCGGGTTCGCAACTCCGCTGGTGCATGCCGGCACATTTGTGCAGGTACGAACCGACATCGTATCGATTGCCGGACTCCGGCAGTTGCGGGTAGCGGTGCGTGACACATCGTCGGATGACTTCCGGGCGATGGACCAGGCACCGGGGACGTTGATCGACGGGCTGATCATCCCGCGTGCCGGCTGGGGTGCAAACGAGGCACTGCGCCACGTTGATGAAGACACCTCAAAGCCATTGAAGTGGACACCGAGCGTCGTTGCGACCGAGAAGATCATTGTCCATCACACCGTTACCGGCACGGATTTTGCCGATCCGGCGGTGCAAGTGCGGGCGATTTACAACTACCACGCCATCGACCAGGGTTGGGGCGATATTGGCTACAACTACCTGATCGACTGGCTTGGCAACGTCTATGAGGGACGCTACGGCGGCCCAGGCGTGATCGGTGCGCACGCAGCGCGGTTCAACCGCGGCTCGATCGGGATCGCATTCATGGGCACGTTTATGAGCACCAACCCGACGCCGGCTGCAATGGCGTCGTTTGACCGGCTGGTTGCGCTCAGGGGGTCACATATTGATGTGACGAGGGCAGCATCGTTTGCCCAGCTTGAGGGCGTTCCGAACCTCTGTGGTCACTTGGATGTGATGATGACGGCCTGTCCGGGAGACTCCCTCTATCGAGAGCTACCGGGGATCCGTGGCCGGCTGGCGGGAACTGCGCCGATCTACTTTGCCCGTCCAAGAGTGACCGGTGACATCGAGGTGCTGGACTTCTCGGTTAGCCCGGCCATTGCTGCACCGGATGAGACGGTGACAGTGACGATCGTGTTGCGAAACCCGTCCGGTTCGACACTGGACACACAAGGGCCAGATCCGGGCTTCACCTATCTGGAATCGCAGAACTACGAATCGGCAGGTTTCGAGAAAATCAGCAACTGCTATCGCTGGGGTGTTGAGTTTGCCGGGGCCAGCCCGGTGGTCAACCCGTATCGCTGGGGACTTGGCGAGCCGATGGCTCCCGGCGAAACACGCGAGTTGACTGGCCGGATCAAATTGAACGGGTTCGGCGAGCGGGTAGCGTCGGCGTCGGTGGTGAAAGAGTATGTCCAGTACTACGCCGAGAAGGTTTTCCCGCAGCACATCCAGACGGTACACCCGCTGACCAAACCGGTTCCGCGGTCTACCGAGCCTGGCACACTGTTCTTCGAGGAGACTGCCCACAACGTCAAGGAGCCGTTTGCCAGCTACTGGGCGAACCGGGGAGGGCTGGCCAGGTTTGGCTTCCCGCTGACGCAGGCGTTCAACGAAGTGTCGGCGATCGATGGCAACACGTATCTGACCCAGTACTTTGAACGCGCCCGGTTTGAATATCACCCCGAGTTTGCCGGCACAGAGTATGAAGTGCTGCTCGGGTTGCTGGGGACAGAGCGAACCCGCCACCGTGTGGGCGAAGCGCCGTTCCGCCCGGTGGCTGCCGGCTCGGTTCCCGGCGGTGGCTACCACTTCCCGGAGACTGGTCACACACTGTCTGGCAACTTCCTAAGCTTCTGGGAAGAGAACGGTGGATTGCCGATCTTTGGCTATCCGATCTCGGAACGTTTCGAGGAGATATCGGAAACGGATGGCAAACCGCACGTTGTCCAGTACTTCGAGCGTAACCGCTTCGAGTACCATCCGGACCTGCCGGAGCTGCCATATGGTGTCCTGCTGGGCCACCTTGCTCGGGAGACGCTGCTCGACCGGGGCTGGCTTCCGCGGCCGATCTTCGACGGAGCTGCCGGTTAGCCGGATCCGGGTGTTGAAACCGGTACAATCCCTGCTGGCGATTGGTTGGGGCAGGTGAGGATAGCTGGTACGAATGTTCAAGCCTGACAGGCTTTCACGGCGGTCTACCAAGTTCTTTGGTTTGTCGATAGCAGCGTTCAGCTTCTTCCTGGTGCTTGTGTCGCTGGTGCGCGCACAGAAGAGTGCCGAGGTTGATCTCAAGGTAACTACCCGGATCCAGAAGGTAAACCACCCGGTGCTGACTCGCGCCATGGGTGTCGTCTCATGGATGGGATTTCAGCCGCAGTCGATGCTGTTGCCAGCGTCATTGATCGTATTGACGTTCCTTTCCGGTGCGCGCCGGGATGCCCGCTACATGCTCTTCGCCTGGTGTGGTTCGCTGATCTCCTATACGACCAAGAAGATCATCAAACGGCCACGTCCGGGCGGGGCGGACATCATCGTTGCCAGTTCCAACCTGAAGGACACAAGCTTCCCGAGCGGGCACACTCTTTCCTATACCGTGTTTTATGGATTCTTCTCGTTCCTGCTCTTTCGCAGGCTCGGTGATAGCCCTCTCCGGTTTGCGCCACCGGGTATCGTTGGTAGTCTGATCGCCCTGGTCGGCCCATCACGGATCTACCTCGGCCATCACTGGTTGACCGACGTTCTGGCCAGCTACTCGCTTGGTACCGGCTATCTGATGGCTCTGATCGGCATCTACACCCGCCGGAAAGGCAAAGAGTAGCTCCACCCATCGACAAGGAGCAGGCAGCAGATGGAGATCCGGAAGTCGCGGACGTTGATTGTCGCCCACCGCGGTGGTGCTCCCGGAGAGATCGAGAATTCGCTACAGGCGTTTACGTTTGCGTTGACTTCCGGCGCGGATATTATCGAATGTGATCTGCGACGCTCGAGCGATGACATCCTGGTGCTCTATCACGATGCAAAGATCAATGGCACGCCGATCCGGTCGCTGCCCTTCCTGGAACTCCGGAAGCGAATCCCGACACTCCTGACGCTGGACGATCTGCTGATGTTCATCGCCGGCCAGTCCGGCTCGGTGCGACTGGTGCTGGATCTCAAGGAGCGGGGGATTGAGAAGGTATTGATTCCGGTTCTGGAAACGCGGCCGGACCTGGTGGCGTCATCACTGGTTTCGACGGTCCACGCCGGCAGTCTGCGCCGGCTCGCCCAGCGCTTCCCGACGATGCGTCTGGCGCTCTCACGTGGACATGCCGTCTCCGGGCTGCCGGTGTCATTTGCCCGTGACTGGACCGGCAAGCTCTTACGAGGTCTCTTTTTCTGGTGGGTTTTGCCCCAGGTGCGCTGGAGCCGTGCAGGAATTGTCGCGCTGCACTACCGGCTGCTCGACCGGCGGATCGTTGCCCGTTACCACCGGGCGGGCTTGCGGGTCTACGCCTGGACCGTTGATGACCCCGGCATCGCCGTCTCCCTGATCGACGCCGGCGTCAATGCCGTCGCCAGCAACCAGCCCAAGGTGATGTCGGACAGCCTGGGATAGCTTTAGCCAGTTGTTCGACTAACACATCGTGACGTGTTTCCAGATACTGTCGTAGGGGCGTCTTGCATACGCCTGCATCCGCATCCAGTTAAGCCAATTCCAACGAAGAGAGCACCGGTTCAATTTGTCATCTCGACCGAA
>CAZRNC010000185.1:0-6053 GCA_964601285.1 uncultured Thermomicrobiales bacterium
GCCGTTATCAGAAGCGGGTCTGGGCGACGGTTACCTCGGAAACCAGCGACATCGCCGTTGATATTGCCAGCGACAAACGGCTGACCAACCAGTTGCTCCAGGGCGTTGGTATTCCTGTTCCGCGCGGTTCCTCAGTACGGAATGTTGAGGACGCTATTTCGGTCGCCCGGTCGATCGGCTATCCGATTGTCCTCAAACCGATGGATGGCAACCACGGGCGCGGAGTTTGCATCAACCTGCAGAACGAAGAAGATGTCCGGCTGAATTTCCCGATTTCCCAGGACCAGAGTCGTTCCGGGTTGGTGATGGTCGAGAGTTTCATCACCGGCAAGGACCACCGGATTCTGGTAGTCAATGGCAAGATGATCGCCTGCTCCGAGCGGGTGCCGGCCCATGTGATGGGTGACGGTGAACATACGGTCAGTGAGTTGATCGAGATTACCAACGCTGATCCCCGGCGCGGAATCGGCCACGAGAAAGTCCTCACCCGCATTTCGGTCGATGACGCGGTTATCGAGTTGTTGGGCGACAACGGCATGACGCTTGAGTCAGTGCCAGAAGCCGGGCAGTTTGTCCAGTTGCGTCTGACGGGCAATATGTCAACCGGTGGCAGCTCGATCGACCGGACGGACGACATTCATCCGGATAACATCGAGATTGCCGAACAGGCCGCCCAGGTCATCGGGTTGGATGTGGCCGGCATCGACATGATCGTGAGAGACATTACCCTTCCGCTGAAAGACCAGGGCGGCGCGATCTGCGAGGTCAACGCCGGGCCAGGCTTCCGGATGCATACCCACCCGACAGAAGGTCCACCGCGGGACGTTGCCCGGCCAGTGCTGGATATGCTCTTCCCGGATGGTCTGCCGGTCCGCATCCCGATTGTGGCGGTCACTGGAACTAACGGCAAGACGACCACCTGCCGGATGGTTTCCCACATTCTCAAGATGACCGGCAAGCGGGTCGGCATGACGACAACCGACGGCATCTACATCGATGGCACCCAGATCTTCAAGGGTGATATGAGCGGCCCGCAGAGTGCGCAGATGGTGCTCCAGAATCCGACGGTCGACTACGCCGTGTTGGAAACCGCCCGTGGTGGCCTGCTCCGCTCGGGTCTTGGATTCGATCGTTGCGACATTTCCGTTGTCACCAACGTCGCCGCCGACCATCTTGGCTTGGGCGGCGTCGATACGCTGCAGGACCTGGCGCGTGTGAAGGCGGTCGTGCCGGCGGCAACGCATCGTAATGGCTTCTCAGTCTTGAATGCCGACGACGACTGGTGCGTCAAGATGGCATCCCGCGCCCGTGGCGAACTTGTCTACTTCACCATGGACGAGACCAACCCGACCGTGCGCGAACACCTGCGTGCGCGGGGGATGGCCGTTGTGTTGCGGGAGCACCGCGGCGCGGAGATGATCTATCTGGTCGAGGGCCGGCGCGAGACGGCGGTGCTCGATGTCCGCCACATCCCGGCGACCTTCGAGGGCCGGGCACGGGTGAACGTCAAGAACGCGCTTGCTGCTGTCGCGGTTGCCTACGCCAGTGATGTGAACCTTGAGGCGATCCGGACCGGGTTGCGAACCTTCTCAACCTCGTTCTACCAGACTCCGGGCCGGCTGAATCTGCTTGATGCCAGTGGATACCGGGTCATCATGGACTACTGCCACAACGTCGCCGGCATGGTCGAATTGGCCGAGTTTGTGCGCCGGATGATGCCGAGCAATACCGTCGCGATGCTGGCGATACCCGGTGACCGGCGGAATGAAGACATCAAGGAATTCGCTGCTGTCGCCGCTACTGTGTTCAACGAGGTTGTCATCCGTGAGGATCGAGTACTCCGTGGCCGCGAACCAGGCGAGGTTGCCGGCCTGCTGCGCTCCTCACTGCTGGAGAATGGGGTTGCCGAGAGCAATATCGAGATCGTCCTCGACGAGCAGCAAGCTGTCCGCCGGGCGATGAGCCGTGCCAAGGAAGATGATCTGATCATCATGCTCGCCGACAAGCCCGACGAAGTGTGGCAAACCATCGTCAACTACGACGAAATCCAGTGGCGCGAACAGGAAGAACTGGTTTCGGGGGAATAAGAGAGGCTATGAAGCAGGTGCCAACTACTTCGAGTTCCCCTGAGATGTGGTCGAGGAGAACGGCGTCCTGATTGTCATTCCGAGCGTAGCCGAGGAATCTCTTTCCAACCGGAGCTGTGACCGGGCACGAACGTTGGATTACAACGTCGCTGGAGAACCGTTCGTCCCGAGAAGAGATTCCTCGGCTACGCTCGGAATGACAATCGAGCAGGCTTGCTCCTGTCCAAATGCCGAGATAATTGGAACAGGTGTCATGCTGCATCGCCCTGGTTAGCTCCTCGATGGTCCAACAAGGGCGACGCAGTGCGATCGCCCTTAAAGGATTTGCCTGGTATCGAGAAGTCGTTCGCGTTCTTTACGGCGGCGTTCCCGGCCCTCTTGCAGCCCCAGCTTGATTTCACGTTCCATTTCATCAAGCGGTAAGTGTTTGACTGCTTCACTTATTGCTGCAAGCTCTCTGAACCTTGGATCTTTCATCAGTTCGTTAATCTCACGTTGTTCCGGGCTGATTGGCTCGATATTGATCAGAACTTCTCCATCCCTTTCAACGGCGATGCGTGTGTCACCTTTGGCAACTTCCTGGACCAACTGATCGAGGTGGTCTTGCAGTTCGTCAAAGGTGACGGTCTTGGTAATCAATTCTTGCTCGGCCATGGTTCCTCCAAGCTTTGTTAGATCGTGAGCAAAGTAGACGTCTTCAAGGTTGACTCGCGGTGTACCTTGACGCCCCTCCGCTTCCGTAGTCTGATGGATGGAGAATTGTTGTTTGTTCTTCGGGAAAGAAGGGATAGAGAACCGATGAAAGTTGCGTATGTGTTCAGCACATCAGGACATACAGCGAGCTACAAGCTGGGGAAGATGATCCTGCCGCAGTTGGAGGATGGCGATCACGGGGTTGAAGTCGTCGGCATGTTCTTTTTCGATGACAACACCTACATCCTGCGCAAGGGTGATCCGGTTGGCGAACGTCTCGGCAAGGTGGCCGCCGAGCAGGGCATGCTCCTGATGCTCTGCGACCAGTGCGCCATTGAACGGGGCCTGGCCGAGGGTGGCCCGCGAAACGCGACACCAGTTGGCACGGTAGACGGCGTCCAGGTCGGCTGCTTCCCGGAACTGTACGCAGCACTTTCCGGCAACATGCCGGATCAGGTCATTACCCTGTAGGAACGAAAGCGGCCCCATCCCGATCCGGGATGGGGCCGCTGCACGTCCGGGATCAGGAAACGACCGGCGGACGTCGCTTCCAGACTTCGGTGGCGGATTCGAAAGCGTTGGCCATCTGGAGAACGCTGAAGTCGTCCTTGTAGCGGCCGACAATCTGGATGCCGACCGGTAGCCCTTCCGGGGTGAACCCGCAGGGCACCGAGATAGCCGGGGCGGCCGTATTGGTGATGTAGTAGGCCGATTTCATCCAGGCGATGTAATTCTCCATCTCGACGCCGGCGATCTCGGTCGGGTATGGCGTGTTGATGTCGAACGGTGGAACCTGGTTGACCGGACAGAGCAGGAACTCGTATTCCTGCATGAACGTGTGCATCCGCTGGAAGAGCTGCATGCGCTTCATCTCGGCCCTTGCCACGTCCAGTGCCGAGAGCTTCATTCCCTCTTCAACGTTCCAGATGACGGTGTCCTTGATCTTGTCTCGATGGGTGGCCAACTTCTCGTGGTGCCCCAACGCGAAGTTGATCGCCCGCAGATTCAGGAAGATCTCGTCGGCATCGGTGAAATCCGGGGTCGCTTCTTCGACGATACAGCCCAGGTCTTCGAATGTCTTGCGCTGGCTCTCCAGCACATCCAGCACCCGCTGATCGACCGGTAGCCCGCCAAGCGTCGGGCTCCAGGCAACTTTGACGCCCTTCATGTCCCGCTCGAGCGGCCGGGTGAAGATCGAAGCCGGCTCGTCGATTGACGTCGGCACACGGCGATCCGGGCCGGCACCCGCGGTCAGCATCAGCGCAACGTCGCCAACGGTACGACCCATCGCGCCGACCACTGAGATCGGCACATAGCCTTGGGATACCGGGTAGTTTGGCACGCGGCCAGGCGTATTGCGGAAGCCGACGATGTTGTTGAAGTTGCCGGGGTTGCGCAGTGATCCTCCGGTGTCGCTGCCGTCGGCAATCGGCAGCATACCGGTTGCCAGGGCGACAGCTGCACCACCGCTACTGCCACCGCAAGTCTTGGTGGTGTCATAGGGATTGAGCGTCGGGCCGAAGACCGGGTTGAACGTCTGGCTTCCGGCTCCGAACTCCGGAACGTTGGTCTTGCCGATGGTCAACGCTCCGCCGTTGCGGAGCCGTTCGATGAGCAGCGCGTCGAAATCCGGAACGTGTTCGGCGAAGATCGGCGAACCCCAGGTTGTGCGGATCCCTTTGGTCGGCACAAGGTCCTTATGAGCGATCGGGAGACCGTGCAAAGGGCCAAGCTCTTCGCCGGCTGCAAGCTTGCGATCTGCCTCATCGGCCTTGGCCAGTGCTTCGTCGTCCGGAATCCGGGTGATGATCGCGTTGACGGTTGGATTCACCTTGTCGATTTGATCGAGATGGGCCTGCATGACCTCCCTGGCGGAGATCGATTTGTCCCGGATCATCCCGGCGATTTCCCTGGCAGTTTTGAAGCAGAGGTCAGATTCCGGCACAGTTGTTCCCTTTCCAAGCGAGCGATGGTTCCCCAATGCGAAACATCATAGCCGGAACGGTGCCAGAATTGGATGCCGTTACTTGCCGTTTGCCGGGGCTGGTGCCGGTGGTGCGTCGAGCAGGGCTGCTTCGGCGCGGGCGGCCTCTTCGGCGATGCGGGCTGCTGACTTTTGGTTGGCCGGGTCGAGCCGGCGGGTGACGAAGATCGTGATCGTTGCGAACCCACAGGCGATCAGGAACGGTACCTGGAATCCGACGTAGTTCAGGATGAACCCGGTCGTGATCGGCACGATGATTGCAGCGGCATGGTTCAGGGTAACGCCCATCGCCAGCGAAGGGGCAATCTCCTTCTGTACGGCAACTTTCCGTAGATAGGTTGCTGCACCGACTGATGAGAGCGGGAAGATGAATGAATAAACCAGATAGCAACCGGCGGCTATGTAGACATTGTCGATCAATGCATAGCCACCGAGCGCGAAAATATAGGCAAAGTTGATGATGCCCAGCATCTGCCGTTCGCCGTGGACGTCGATCATCCTGCCGATCCACGGCCCGGAGACCATCGCTGCCAGCCGCACGCCGATCAACAGGGCGCTGATCTGCCAGACAACCAGACCGTAGTGGTGAACCAGCACCCAGAGTCCGAACGAGAAGAAGATCTGCTGCCGGCCACCATCGAGGAGGTGAAGCAGATAGAAGTGTTTGTAGGATCGGTTCAACACAAACCTGTCCCGCTGGGGTGGAGCAGTGACATGTTCCTTGCCGTCCTGCAGGTTCGGGAACTTGAAGATAGCGATGGCGGCGACCAACGCCACCACGCCGGAAATGACAAACACCGGCCGGAAGGTCAACAGGTCGAAATAGAAGATCACCATGACGAACAGCATCGCCACCAATGCGCCACCGTTGTGGACGGCCGTAATCTTGCCGAGGACACTGCCGCTCTTGTTTTCGGTGGTCAGGCTCAATCCGAGTGCATACTGGGTCTGGAGGACGGTGTGGTAGCCCATCGAGGAGATAACAACCCAGGGCGCGACGGTCCAGAAAGAGTTCGATAGCCCGAAGAAGACGTAGCCAATCGCCAGCAGCACCAACGCCATCGACGTCAGCCGGGGGATGGTCATCTTGTAGAAGAGTGCAGTAACGAAAATCAGCAGGAAACCGGGTACTTCACGGATTGCAGTGATGTAGCCGAACTGCGGACCTGCCAGGCCAAGCACATCCTCGAAATAGTTGGTAACGATCGACTCCTGCATCGACATCGCCATGCCGAAGGCAGCCATCGTGATCGCCAGCAGCAGGAAGCCCTTGCCAGCAGGAGTTCGGA
>CAZRNC010000186.1:0-6050 GCA_964601285.1 uncultured Thermomicrobiales bacterium
GAAACGTCTGGTCCCGGATATCGAGCGTGCCTTCGGAGACAGCCTTGATCAGCCAGATTCGCCCCCGGGGTGACGAGCGTTCTCTCAACGTCTCCCGGTAGGTCGGGCAGGCCGGCAAGCAGAACCCGCAGTGCACACATGCATCAATGACGTCCATGGGTGGAGCATCGGGTCCGCTGAACCCCAGCAATGTATCTAAAGTCGCCTGGGTGGCTTCCATGAGATTTCTCCGAAACTAGATGCCGAGCACAAACCGGCCACGGTTCAGCTTTCCGGCCGGGTCGAATTCCTGCTTTAGTGATTTGATCAATCTTGCGCTGATCGGGTCCAGTGGGCCAAACACGTCGATGCCAGCCTTCAACTCGTCCGGCAGGCTCAGGAACGTCACAGTGGGTTCAATACGTTGAATTGCCTCGCGCCACTCAAGTGATGGAAGTCCGGACGTGTAAATAAGCCCGGAGCCGGGATCCGCAACTGCAACTCCGCCGGCCAGATGTGACAACTGTTCCAGACAAGCCAACTGCTTGCTCGCCGGCACCGGTAGTCGGGCGACCGCCCGGTCTGACGAGAGGTTTGCAACGGTCAGGAATGGAGCAAGCCCGTCTGCGGAACCATTTGAAATCACAGAACCAAGTGGTGTCGCAGCACTCGCTGCCGTCTCGTGAATAGCGTTCGCCTGCCAATCGATGGATGAATCAGGACCATCGCAGGTGACGGCGAGCGACCACTTGCCATCCCAGATAACAAGCACCGAGGCCGGTTCCAGCTGAGAACCGAGGACGGCCAATCCAGCGCGGTGCGCGCTTGCACCATCGCCATAATCCAAAACAATGCTCCGCGATGCTTCCTCACGCGGCACAACCTTCAGGTTCACCCGCGTCACAATCCCGAACGCCCCGTGTGCGCCATGGTGCAGGCGAGGGAGATCGTAACCGGTCACATTCTTGACAACCATCCCGCCAGACTTCGTGACGACGCCGTCTGGCCCCATCACCTCAACGCCCAGCGTCCAGTCTCGAATCGAGAGATACCGGTTTCGACGCGGTCCGCCCAGACCGGTCGCAAACAACCCGCCAATCGTTGTCTCTTCCGGGAATGGTGTATCAATTGGCAGTATCTGGTGATGCTCGCCGAGCGTCCGGTTTACCTCGGCAACTGTTGCGCCAGCCTCGACAGCAATAGTCAGGTCAAACGGTTCGTAGTGCAGGATGCGGTTCAACCGGCGGGTGGAGATAGTGTTTGCAAAAGGTCCACCGACGTTTGCATACGCCAGGTGACGGCCCCCGCCACAGATCAGCACCGGCCCGTCCGTGCGAAGCAGCGCCTCACGCAGTTCCTGAAGTGAACCGGGTTCCATTGCCCTGGCAAGGATCGTATCAGTCTGCATTGACAGCCTCCGGTGCAGGTGCCGCAGCATACGCATCAAACGCTGTTGGGAACACTTTTCCAGGATTCATCATGTGGTCGGGATCAAACGTGCGTTTCAGTTTGGCCATCGCTTCCAGGTCGTCGTCGTTAAACATGAGCGATAGCGCATCGTTCTTCTCAATGCCAATTCCGTGCTCTCCTGAGACGGCGCCGCCAAGTTCGACACAGTAGCGTGCCATCTCATGCCCTGCCTCGATTACCCGTTCCATCGCTCCTGGCACCTTGCGGTCGAAGAGCATTAGCGGGTGGAGATTCCCGTCGCCGGCGTGGAAGACGTTTGAGACCATCAGGTCGTATTCAAGCGCCAACTCAGCCACTCGCTCCAGGGCAACCGGCAGCTTGGTTCGCGGAACGACGGTATCAACAAGGTGATAATTCGGGGCAAGCCGTCCCATCGCGCCGAAGGCAGACTTCCGGCCGGCCCAGAGCGCATCCTCTTCGGCTTTGGATTGGGCTACTCGCACTTCCAGCGCGCCATGCTCCGTGCAGATTGCAGCGACCCGTACCTTATGCTCGTCAACAGTCGGGGCCAGTCCATCCAGCTCGATCAAAAGCACTGCCGCAGCATCCTTCGGATAGCCGGCCTGTGCCGAGATTTCGATCGCCTTGATCGTCAACTGGTCCATCAACTCCATCGAAGCCGGGATGATCCGTTCGGCAATCGTCGCCGAAACCGCACGAGAAGCTGAATCAATCGATGGAAACGCTGCCAGCAATACGCCAGTCGCCTCGGCCTTACGGGTGAGCCGGACCATCGCCTTGGTGACGATACCAAGCGTTCCTTCGCCGCCAACAATGACGCCAGCGAGATTGAAACCTGGTGTCTCAGCCGAGGGTCCACCGAGCCAGACAACCTCGCCATCTGCCAGGACAACTTCCAACCCGAGGATGTGATTCGAGGTCACGCCATATTTCAGACAGTGCGGCCCGCCGGAGTTATTGGCGATATTGCCGCCAATTGAACAGGTTTTCTGACTAGCCGGATCAGGGGCGTAGTAATAACCCCGCTGCTGGATCGCAACCGAGAGGTCGAGATTTATCAAGCCAGGCTCAACGACGGCGTATCGATCTGTCTCGTTGATTTCGAGGATGCTGTTCATCCGTGCAGTGACGACGAGGATGCCACCCTGGATCGTGATCGTGCCGCCGGCAAGCCCGGTGCCGGCGCCCCGCACAACGACCGGCAGGTTGAACTCATTGGCGAGCTTGACGATCGCTGAAACCTCGTCAGTCGTTCTTGGCAGAACGACGATTTCTGGTGGATGATGGCCCACGACTGATTCGTCGGACGCATCAAGCTCGTAAACGCCCATGCCGGCCTTGTCAGTGATGACCCAATCTGCTCCGACAATTGCCGTGAGCCGTTCCACCAATTGCCTGCGGTCTCCAATCATCCGACCCCTCCCGGCTGTCGCAGAATAGACTGAACGTACATCGGCTGGCATACTCGCAAAGAGTTGTGTTGGCTGAAATGGAGTGCAATATGCCAGAAACAAATTACTGGATCATTGTAGGATCGCCCGAAAACTTCCGGATTACCCGTGAACATGGCTTCACCATTCAAGGCCTCAAGAGCCGGCATCGCAAGAAAGCCGAACAGATGAAGCCCGGAGACCGTATCACCTGGTACATTACCGGACTGAAAGCCTTGGCCGGAACCGCAACGATCACCACCGAATATTACGAGGATCATACCCCGATCTGGAAGAGTTCGAACAAGAAGCGTGACGATGACTACCCCTTCCGCTTCGGAATATCCCCGGATACCGTGCTGGATGAGGGTGGGTTTATCGAAGCCGAGCCGGTAGCACGGCAACTCACCCATGTCGCAAAATGGCCGGCTGCCAACTGGACGCTGGCATTCCAGGGCAACGTCCACAAAATCAAACTCGAAGATTTTGAGAAGATCGAAGCTGCGGTCAACGATGCCGCAACCGTCGGAGTGTAGCGCTATGCCAACCTACGCCACTCAATCCGACCTTGAAACGATCCGGGAAGCGATGGAACGTATCGCCAGCGTTGTCATCAATGCACCGCTCGTACCGTTGCGAGGCGTTGATCCGAATGCAGATATCCTGTTGAAGCCGGAGATTCACCAGCCAATCGGGTCATTCAAGATTCGTGGTGTTTTCAACGCTGCCGCATCGATGTCCGAGGAAGAGCGATCCCGTGGACTAAGCACCGTCAGCGCCGGCAACACCGCCCAGGCTGTTGCCTGGTGTGGACGCTACTTTGGCGTGCCGGCCCGCAGCATCATGCCGGAAGGTGCGCCGCAGACAAAGATCGATGCCGTCAAGACGCTCGGTGGAGAACCGGTGCTGATACCATCCGACGACCTGTTTGCCTTCATGCGCGAGCACAAATGGGAACAAGAGCCGTACAGCTTCATCCATCCCTGGACCGACCAGCGAGTCTCGACCGGCCATGCCGGCATGGGAATTGAGATTCTCGATAACGATCCTGAAATTGAAAGTGTCTTCATTCCGGTTGGCGGCGGGGGACTGATCGCCGGGGTCGCCAGCGCCTTGAAATTGTTGAAACCGTCAATCCGGATCTACGCCGTCGAGCCGGAAGGTTGCTGCGCGCTCCATGCAAGTCTCGAAGCCGGCAAGGCGGTCGCTGCTGCCTGCACCACCATGTCCGATGGCGTTGCGGTTCCCTACCTCACCGAGGAGATGTTCCCGCTGCTTAGCGACCTCGTGGACGAAACAGTGCTGGTCAGTGAAGCGGCGACACGTTCAGCGATCCGGCTGCTTGCAACCCAGAACAAGATGGTCGCAGAGGGCGCTGGGGCGCTCGCAACCGCCGCCGCACTATCTGTCCCGGTTGCAGAACGTGGACGCTCGGTAGCAATCGTCACCGGTGGTGGTATCGACGGAAGCAAGTTCGTGGAGATCATCTCGAGCGGCGGCGAGTAGGCCAATCGGCGCGCTTCTCTCCTACCGTCATCCCGAGCGAAGTCGAGGGATGACGGCAAGGGGGGAGTGCGATGCACAAGTCAATCGGCCAGCTTGGCAGTGGTAATCGCAACAACGAGCGGGCGGACGACTTGCCCGTCGAAACGCTCGTTGATGAATGTCTCCATTTCGTCCAGCAGGCCCAGCCGGTCAGGCTCCGGCATCATCTGGGTGGTGGAGTACGACAGCATCAGCTTGCGATATTCGGCCGAACTGTAAGTCTGATCCCAGTCGTAGCGGTGGATTTGCACGTCTTCAAACCGATGATCTCTGGTTAGCACTTGGGCAATAGGAGGGTCGACCAGATCCCGTTTGGGAGCAGGCGGCCCAGTGTGACCCTGCCCGTAGCGTTGGTATACCGGCTGCGACGCCGAGAAGAATCCACGATCTTCCGGGGAGTCAACCTGAACCAGGTCGACAATGGCAATGACACCACCTCTGCGAAGAATTTCTGCCGGACGATCAACCTGCGCCGAGGGCGAAATCCAATGATAAGCCGTTGCCGAAAACACTGCGTCCACGGATCGCGGGGCAATTTCAATTGTCTCGAAATCCCCAACACTGATCTTCAGACGCTCATCCTGAAAATTGACCTGCAGGCGTTCTGCCATCCTCGGGCTAATCTCGACGGCGTGGACATCTGCTCCCCGGGCAACGAGATCTCGCGTGGCCTGTCCCGTTCCGGGTCCAACTTCGACGATGAACGGGTTCGGTGGCAGCATGGAAAAGAGCAGATCGAACAGTTCCGCCGGATATCCGGGGCGGATTTGGTCGTAGGCATCCACGGCAGCATCGAAAGAAAGTCTCGGTTCCAGAGGCGGATTGCTCATCATTCGAGCCTCGCCACCGGCGGCAGACAGTCCGGCAACTGGCCCACGCCGTTGAAGCGCTCTACTGTCCATGCCAGCAGATCTGGGATCAGAGGTGACTCGTCCGCAACGAGCGACAGGTGGTCTTCACCATCATAGACGCGGTAGGTCAGGTTCCAGCCGTCAGCACATCGTGCCGCGGCGTAGCCATCCTGGACAACCAGAGCAACCAGCGTGTCGGCTCCTCCCTGGGCGATCAGCACCGGCGCATCAATAGCGCCGGTCGGGACATTCTCGGCCAGCCTTGCTCCGAGCGCACCGGTGGCAGGATTGCCGCGGAAGATCTCGCGGTCACGCTCAATCGATAGCGCTGTCAGTACTGACGCCAGCACTCCCGGCTCGGAGAGGCATCTTCGAGACATCTCTCGAACCAGCGTTCGTGCCGATGGAATGATGTTCTCTTCCCAGGTCACATCGGGATAGATGGCGGTATAGGCGGCTGCGACGAACGACGAAAAGACACTTCCGCCCACTACTCCCGGCAACCAGTCAACCAGCCCGATCACATCCGCCGCCGGAGCCATGGCAACAACCCCGATAACTCCCGCATCCGGCGCATAGGTCGAGGCTAGTTGCCCGGTCCAAAGGGCCGCGTGCCCGCCCTGGGAGTGGCCCCAGACGACCGTCTGTTCCGAAAGCGCTATGCCATCAAGCTGACGTGCCGCCCGGATCGCATCCAGTACAGAACGCCCCTCACCTTGCCCGATCAGATAGGGATGTGGACCAGCAGTTCCAAGCCCGACATAGTCGGTCGCCACCAGCGCCCAACCATGATCGAGGACTACCTGTTTCGCCG
>CAZRNC010000187.1:0-6028 GCA_964601285.1 uncultured Thermomicrobiales bacterium
CGACGGCCACCCATCTGCTCCAGCAGCACCAGACCCTCAATCTCGACAAACTCATACATCCGCATGAGCGCCTGCATCTCGGGGTCGGTGTGGCGGTAGAGTCCTTCCATCAGGCCATGAGAGACGACCGGGTCGAACTCCTTCGAGAACTTGTTGTTCTGGATGCCGATGAAGAGTTTGTAGAGGTCAACCAGTTCGGTTGTCGTGATCGGGGTGTTGGTATCACCGATCAGGATCTTGCCGGCAGACATCCTGACCTTGAGCTTGTTTTCTACAGCAAACCTGTTGAGCTGGTTCTCGAACTGCAATGCAGATCGGGAGTAGTCGAACATCACCAGTTTCATATAGATCGACTCGACCGACTGGTTGAAGAGTTCGATCACCTTGACCCTGTTGGGCGGGATCGATTCGATCAGACCAGCGCGGGTTAGCTCGAAGAGTGCCTTTGCCGCTTCGAACTGGGTCAGTCCGGCGGCACGAGCGATGGTCACAACATCATTGCGGCCATCGATCATCTCGTAGAGGTTCCAGTACTTCTCCGGAACCGGCTCGGCATGGTGACCCGGAATGGGCCGGAAGACCATGAAGACGGATGGGACGACCGGGCTGACTTCGATCCACTCATCCACCCGGCGAGTACCTTCGATGATCAGGTGGGTGCTATCGACGTTGACCGGGACACCACCCTCGGAAACCATTTCGTCCGAATCAAATGTGAAGTAGCAGTTGCGCCAAAGGAAGAGCGTGTAGATCGAGATTTCGAGCAACTGGTCCTCGCAATGGCGCAGGTCGTTGGCGTTGATGATCTCGTGGTCGAGAAGCAGTTTGACGATGCCGGCGTCGGTGCTCGCTTCGCGGGCTGCCTCTTCCATCGTCTCGAAGTCGACGGTGCCGTTGCGCATCAGCAGATCAGGGATGGTCGGTAAGCGGCTGCCGGCGGCAACGTAGCTGATGCTGCCCCGGTTGAACGAAATCGTCCGCGAGTTCCAGCCCTGGATCATGGTCAGGGTCCCGGTTTTTTGGGTGAAGCTGAGCATCTGGAAGATGTCGGAAATGGTGAACGCACCAAGCCGCCCCTGAAGGTCAACATCCTCCATGGCGATTGGTCCGTGGGTCTGCGGGGTATCGAGCGAAGTCTTGCGGGTAGTCGTCACTGCCCTACCTCTAGTCCGCGATAACCACCAGTTCAAACTCAGCCGTGCGTTCGTTGCCGGCGATGTCGGTTGCCCGGATCACTATTGGCAACATCGAACCGTCTTCATCCCGGAGATCGGCCAGCACCACCCAGGTACCGCCTCCAAGGGACGCTGGTGTCACCGGATCACGGTCGCCCATCTCAACAGAGATTGCGGCCACCTGCCCATCGTCGATGACACGTATCTGGATCGATCGCAGCAATCTTCCGGCATCCAGCCCGGAAACGATGTCGATTTCCGGTGGTTCCTGATCCAATCCTATGGCAGACCAAACTTGTCTGGCGATAGCCAGAAAGCCACGATTTTTCGGGTGGACATCCCATGGGTGTAGTGTCAGTTCGTCGATCCGGCCCCGGAAGATCGGCTCGATGTCGGCAACCGTTGCGCCGTATGTTGCCGCGACATTCCCGATAGAGTTGTTGAATTGCGCTACCCACCATGCGTCGCTGAACTGCTGCTCCGGATTGCCTTCGCTCAGGTCATAGTTGGTCGTGACCACGATCAGGGCATCGTTGCCGGCAATGGTGCGAATGTCGCCGATAGCAGCGTCGTAGGCAGCAGCGAAATCGTCAAGGGCCATTTGCTTGCCGGCGTTGTCCAGCGCCTCTGCCTGGAGCATCTCGTTGCCGCCAAGTGAGACGGTCACGATTGTTTGCGTGCCATCGGTTGCTCGCGATGCAAGGACATGTCTGAATTCGTCAAGCTGGCCATCGTTGACGAACGTGGTCGACGTCTCGCCGGGTACCGCCAGGTTGTGGAGTTCTACTGGCGCACGCGACCACTCCTCAATGTAGCCACGCACCAGAGCCGGATAGCTGCGCTTGCGTGGCAGCGAACTACCGATGCCGTAGGCAATCGAATCGCCGAGGGCAATGTAGAGCGTCGGCGTTTCAGCCTGGACCTCCGGTTGCCGGACGAGCAATGCACCGCTTGCAATCAGCACAAGCAGGAGCGCCAGAGCCGCTCTGACTGGTGTCATTCGTCTGCCCCCATCCGCATCAGGTTTGGCTTCCCGGAGCGGTAGAGGCGCCATGCATGCGTCCGCCGTTGGTCACCATGCAGCTCAGGACCGAGCAGACCGGTGCAAACTGTCATTCCGAGTGCAGTCGAGGAATCTCTTGTCCGCCGGAGTGGGGGCCGACCACGAACGTTGCGCCGCATCACCGCTGGAGAATTCGACGTCTCATGGAAGGAGATCCTTCGGCTTCGCTCAGGATGACAGGTAAACAGGCATGTGTGAGCAAGAACCGGAATGTATCGAACGGCGGACGCATTGCAATGCGCCCCTACCCCTGCGGGGAGCCAAATTTGGTGCGGATACGTTTTCATTGGTCTGCCCCAACCAGCAATTTGATCGACGGCCACGCAGATGTAAGCAACGCACGTAGCTCGGGGATTTCGATCGTGTCCAGCAGTTTGTCCGGCTCGACCAGGATGGTGTCTGTTTCCAGATGCTGGTGGAACCCAGAGGTCTCTACTCCGGTTCCGAGGAAGAATACGGTGTGCTGGTGGCGTTTTTTTCCAGGCAGCGGATCAATGACTTGTGATCCCAGCCAACCGAGCAGCGTTGTCTCGACGCCGGTCTCTTCCAGCAGTTCCCGTCGGGCCGCATCGGTGGCTGTCTCGCCCGGTTCGATTTTGCCCTTCGGGATGACCACCGGCTGACCCTTCAGTTGCCGCAGGACAAATGCGTTTCGGTCCGGCAGGTAGACCAGAGCGCCGGCTGCGACGCGGTGGTCTGTCGTCGTGCGGGCAATGTGCGTGGCGAACTCGGCCCGTAGACGGGCGTGGGTCACGTTCAGCGTTTCCGGCAGGACGAGCGTGTTGCCGAGCATTGGCATGAAGTTGGCATCGCCTACCCAGCGCGGCACGATGTGGAGATGCAGGTGATCGGCGATGCCGGCCCCGGCTGCCTGGCCGATGTTCATGCCGGTGTTGAATCCGTCGCAGCGGTAGATCACCCGGCAGGCTTCAACGGCGAGTGCCGAGAGCTCCATCAGTTCCGCCCGTGTTTCGCTGTCAAGCAACTCAAGGGAATCCTTGTGCTGGTAGGGCACGACCATCAGGTGGCCGGAACTGTAGGGGTAGCGGTTCAGCATGATCATCCCCAGCCGTCCGGTATGGACGACCAGGAGATCGGGGTTGTCCGGCTGTTCGGCAGCATTGCAGAAAATACAGCCGGGCGAACGCTTGCCGCCGATGTAGTTCATTCTCCATGGAGTCCAGAGCCGGTCCATCGCGTTGCCCAAACGTTCAGCACGGTACAGAGGTCACGTTTCAAGGATGATAGCAGACACTGAGTAAAGGCTGAGAACCGCAGCTACAAGCGGAAAACAACGCGTACGTATGCGTCAGTTCACTCCGAAGGGACTCAGGCCCATATGCTATACTCCGAAGCCGGGTGCCGGTGTTTCCGGTACGCCTCCAGTGGTGTGTATCGCTGGTGCCGGTGGGGTAGCGGGAGGCGTCTCAGCTCGTGGCAACCAATGGCCGGGTTCAGCATCGTGGCCTGGATGGTGTTCCACGTTGGGTGGCGATCGCGAGTGCGATGGCGACCGATGGCTTGATGGTCGTTGCCGGCTTCTTCATTGCCTACTGGATGCGCTACAGCCTCGAATTCGGTGGACCGGTTTCCGAAACCGCTCGCCAGTCACTCTCCTACTTCAGCACGATCATCCTGCTCATGACCATTTTTACCGTCATCACCCTGCAGGTGCGGGGTCTCTATCGCATGCCTCGCTGGACGACATTGCTCGACGAGGCGCTGGTGCTGGTTGGTGGGGTTGTTACCTCGACGGCGCTAGTGGTGCTCTACGCGTTCTTCCTGCAGTTTTCGCCGTCGCGCCTGGTGTTCCTGTTTGCTCCGGTGGTCATCACCGGGTTGCTGATTCTCAAACGGCTGGTCGTCCGGATGATCCGGGAGCGGTTCTGGCTGAAGGGGATCGGCGTCGACCGGGTGATCGTCGTTGGTGCCGGTCAGGCAGGTCAGCGGCTGATGCAGTGGTTGTTGGGTCAACCACAGCTTGGCTATCAGGTGGTGGGGTTCATCGACGACGGGCCTGGAGACACCGACCTGGCAATTGCCACCCAGCATAGTGTTGTCCGGCCGATGCGGCTTGGAACCAGCACCGACATCAGCGAGATCGTCCAACGTGAGCGCATCGACGAGGTAATCATCGCCCTGCCGCCGACTGCTCACGAGCAGATGGTCTGGATTATGAACCAGTGCCGCGAGTGCGATGTCGAGTTCAAGCTGGTGCCGGACCTGTTTGAGCTGGCGATGGACCAGGTGCATATCCACGAGGTCGCCGGCCTGCCGATGATCGGGTTGAAATCAGCCGAAATCTCCGGTTGGAACTTCGTCGTCAAACGAGCGATGGATCTGTTCATCTCAGGCTTGGTGTTACTGCTGTTCGGATGGCTCTTCCTGCTGTTTGCCTTGCTGATCAAGCTTGATTCCGATGGGCCGGTTTTCTTCAAGCAGGAACGGGTTGGCCGGAATGGCCGGCGGTTCATGTGCTACAAGTTCCGGACGATGGTCCAGGACGCAGAGATGCGCAAGACCGAGCTTCAGAACATGTACGGCGACCACCCGTTCTTTTTCAAGGACAAGAACGACCCGCGCCGGACGCGTATTGGCAAGTTCCTGCGACGCTCCAGCCTGGACGAGCTGCCGCAGTTTTTCAATGTCCTGCTGGGCGAGATGAGCGTTGTCGGCCCGCGGCCCGGCGTGCCGGCCGAGGTGTCACGATACGATGAATGGCATCGTGATAGGTTGCTGGTAACTCCTGGCCTGACCGGGCTCTGGCAGGTGAGTGGCCGCAGCAATCTGTCGTTCGACGAGATGGTGCGGTTGGACCTGTATTATGCCGAGCACTGGTCTCCATGGCTTGACATCAAGATCATCCTGCGAACCCTTCCGGCCGTCGTCACCGGGCGTGGCGCATATTAGCCGCCGATTCCCCGAAAGTTGCTTCTGTTCATGAGTGTTGATCTGCTGCCGAAGCGAACTGTGCTGGTGCACGACTATCTCAACCAGTATGGCGGGGCCGAACGCGTCCTTGAGGCGATGCACGAGCTTGCACCGGATGCACCGGTCTACACCTCGATGTACGAGCCGGACAAGATGCCGGACAGCTACCGAAATTGGGAAGTCCATCAAACCTGGATCGGCAAACTACCGGGCGCGCGGCGGAATCATCAATTGGTGCTGCCAGCCTATCCCCTGGCTTTTGAACGTTTGCGGGTGCCGGAATGCGACCTGGTGCTGTCGTCATCCAGCGCCTGGGCCAAGATGGTCGCGCCGCCACCGGGCGCAGCGCATGTCAGCTACATTCACTCCCCAATGCGCTTTGCCTGGAATTTCGATCAGTACTGCGAGCGGGAGAAACTGCCGGCTGCAGCCAGGGTCGGGCTGCGGCCCTTGATGGGCGTGTTGCGGCAGCGTGACAAGGCGACGCTTGGCAGAGTTGATCGTTTCATTGCCAATTCGACAGCAGTGAGTGAACGCATCCGTGATTTCTGGGGTCGTGATTCGGCAGTGATTTTTCCGCCGGTTGAGGTGGACCGGTTCAGCCCCGCGCCAGCAGACGAGGTGCAGGATTACTTCCTGATGGTCTCCCGGCTGGTTCCGTACAAACGGTTTGACATCGCAATCGAGGCGTTCAACCGGTTGGGGTTGCCGCTCTGGATCATTGGCGATGGACGTGACCGGGAACGTCTGGAAGCGATGGCCGGGCCGACGGTGAAGTTCCTCGGCCGGCTGCCGGATGATGAGGTGCGCCACATCTGGGCACGCTGCCGGGCGACGGTGTTCGCATCGGAAGATGATT
>CAZRNC010000188.1:0-6026 GCA_964601285.1 uncultured Thermomicrobiales bacterium
CCGGATCGACTCCCAGGTTCTCACAACCGAACGCAATCTCGTCCTCGACAGTCAATCCAAGGAAATTGGCTTCCGGGTCCTGAAAGACCAACCCGACCCGCGTCGCCAGTTCCGGCACGCTCACCCGTTTGGTGTTCCAGTCATCAATCCAGACATCCCCACGGATCGTTCCGCTCGTTTGCTGAGGAACCAGTCCGTTCAGCGCCAGGCAGAGTGTCGTCTTCCCACAACCGGTCGTACCCGAAATGCCAAGGAACTCGCCATCAGCAATCGTCAGATCGACGCCGGCCAGTGCCCAGCGATCATCGGCAGGATCCTTCTTCGACGGATCAAACGCCGGATAGCGATAGTGCAGGTTTTCGACCCTGATTGCCAAGAGCGACAGTACCTTTCGTGCCAATTGGCCAGAGAAGACTGGCAGCGTTCACTGTATACTAGGCGGTATACTCTGCGCACCGCCAATGTCTGCTTTGTGGAGAAAAGAGCAACTCGATGACCACTTCAACCATAGACTCCACCGCACCAGTGGATGTTGCAGATGTTTATGAACTGATCATGTCCGGCGAAGAACTGACCAGAGAGCAACTGAAACGTCTTATCGTTTACGAGGCAGGACTCCTGGGGTTAGAGTTTGAAGAGGCCGTGGATTTGGCCCGGAGGAATGAGCTTCCGAAGAACTCCCTCGGGACATCTGTTCAGTTCATGATTATGATGCTCGATCACTAGCGCATGCAATTTGTCGGACGGACACCAGTAGCGGCATGCAAGCTGTTTGCGGACTATCTCACCGGCATACTTTCACGTACAGTGACCAGTATGCCGGTGATTGTTACAACCGTTGCCAGGAATCCAGCCATGGCGATCTCGTTTCGTCCCGGGAGCAAACCGGGTCCGGCAATCATTC
Source organism: uncultured Thermomicrobiales bacterium (assembly GCA_964601285.1). Taxonomy (GTDB): domain Bacteria; phylum Chloroflexota; class Chloroflexia; order Thermomicrobiales; family CFX8; genus CAYWXR01. The sequence continues at coordinate 905 of CAZRNC010000188.1, forward strand.
GCACATCATTTGGAGATCTGGAGCTTGGCATTGGTCAGTTCTGCGAAGGAGTTCGCCGCGACGACGGGCAGTATCAACTCCGCACACTTTCCTACCGTTACGCAATCGGATATCCGGATGCCGATGAACCACTCTTTCGCTGGGAGTACATCCGTCAGCCGCAAGATGGACGCTTCTACGCTCGCCACCACTTCCAAAGCCCGCAGCCAACGGGTCTCGAACGCAATGGCCGGACGACGCTCTATCAGGAACTGCACCTGCCAACTGGATGGGTGTCTATTGAAGAAGTGATCCGGTTCTGTCTAAACGACCTTGGCGCCCAGACCCAACTCAGCCCGGAAGCGTGGCACCAGCTACTTTCCGAAAGCCACCAACGCATGACGTAGAGACGCCCCGCCGGGGCGTCTCCATGATGCAACGTTGCTTATTCTTCTTCCCAGGTCGGTCCTGCCCCCCAGCGGGTGATCGGCGGGTAGGCGCGCTGGACGGCCAGCACCAGCGGCAGGGCGATCACTGAGGCCAGCAGCACCTGGAAGGTGTTCGGCCAGACCGAAGCCAGAGAGACAGCGAAGGCGGACTTGCCCTCTTCGCCATCCAGCACCCCGGCCGGAATGAAGATCAACATATACAGAAAGTAACCAATAACCACGATCGCACCGCCGGCGACCAGCGCCATAATCATCCGTGGCAATCCCCCGCGCCAGCCGATATAGCCGGCAACGAACGCCTGGAGACCATGGATAACCAACGTACCCGGTGCCCACTGACCGTAACCGAGCGAGAGGTCGGCCAGGGCCGTTCCGCCACCGCCGGCGATCAGGGCAACAATCGGACCAAATAGAAATGCAGCAACATAGATACCGACATCGCCAACGTGGACATAGCCAGCCGGGCCGATGCTAAACGTCACCGACCGGGTCATCACAAACACCACCGCCAGCATCACGCCGGCGATCGCTACCACCCGGGCATCAATCCCCCGATTGATGCTCGACGTCGTAGCTCCTGGGCCGGTCGAACCAGCACTCATACTTCCAACTCCTCTCCGGCCCGGACATTCACCCGGACCGTCTGACTGTCCACCGCCATCGACGGCGGCTGGTCACACCTCATTCCCAATGCTTATGGATTGGTCCGCCAGTGCCAACATCCAATCCCGGGCATCCAATTGACTGGCCGGTATCACCGGCAGCGGGTACGATGTCCGTACCATCAAAACGAAGCTGCTCCAGGAAAGGACGGACCGGATGATCGTGCACAAGCGAATGCGGTGGATAGGCGCTGTTGTCGTCCTGATCGCGATGCTGATGCCGGCACTGGCGGTCAGTGCCCAGATCTCGGACGAACCGGCTTTCAACCGCACCTGGGAACGCACCGACCAACCGGTCGCGTCCGGCCAAGTCAACCGTACCTGGATGTGGGGACCGTCACCCAACTCTCCGCTGCTGCTCGAGTACTACGCCGACAGCCCGGATAGCGAGCGCCTGGTTCAATATTTCGATAAGTCACGCATGGAGATCAACAATCCCGACGGCGATCCCAACTCGATCTGGTACGTCACCAACGGCCTGCTGGTCGTTGAAATGACATCCGGAGAGATCCAGACCGGCGATCACGAATCGATCTACTGGGGACCGGCGGATGTGAATGTTGCCGGTGATAGTGATGATCCACTCGCGCCAACCTATGAAACGATTAGTTGGAACATTGAGGATGGCCACACCTATTCCGACGGACAGCCTATCGGCGCAGTGATTGATTGGTTTGGCTATAACCCATCGCTCTCAGACGAATGGGCGGACTACCTGATGGGCTATGGCGTTACCGCCGGCCCGTATTCCCCGGAAACCGGCAAGCACACCGCCTCGGTGTTCTGGGAATTCATGACCTCCGAAGCGCTGGTCTACGAATCCGGTGGCTACTTCGAGGATCTTCTGTTTGTTAACCCCTACTACGCAACCGGGCTGCCGATCGATCAGGCCTGGTGGGCCGAGGTCAAGGTTGCCGGAACCTACAAATGGGTGCTGATCCAGTGCTTCGAGCGCCGCTGCCTGACCTACACGCCGGACAATCCGTCAGGTTGGCAGGTCGAAGCCGGCAACGTCGGCCAGCATTACTACACCTGGCGCTACGGTGAAAATCAATCACTCTCCGAAGAAGAGTATCTCGACCTGGTCTGGGAAATTGACGAAAAGTTCCTTTACTCCCTGGACACAGTTGAGGGGTTGCTACGCGATCCACAAATCTTTGATCCAGTCTGGGTTGCAGCGATGTCTCATGAACTGGAGTACTGGCAGGAGTTGGCTGCTGAAGTCTTTCGCATTGTCCCGCCTCCTGCCTTTGCCGACATCCATCCGGAACTTGTAGCGGGTTACATGCTGCTGGATGATGCCGTCGAGAAGCTGATGACAGGGATACAGGAATTCAATGGTCCACTGGTTCAGGAAGGATTCAACACCTACCTCGATGCACTCAATCAGATCGACAAGTTTTTTGACCTTCTTGAGGAGCACTAACGCTCAGCACAGGCCGGCAAACCAGGTATGAAACGCCGTTGATGGGGTCAACTCCGGATGGAAAGCCGTTGCGACCAGGTTATTCTGGCGCACCGCGACGATCCGGTCATCCGGCAGCCGGGCAAGCACATTGACCTGCTCGCCAACTGTTGACACCACCGGCGCACGAATGAAAACCACTGGAATCGGATCAGATTGCACAGCCGGGATGTCCAGCCGGGTTTCGAAGCTGTCGATTTGTGAACCAAATGCGTTGCGCCGGGTAGACAGGTCCATCAATCCGAGCAGCGGTTGGGATGGTCCGCTGGAGTCGGAATCGACCGATTTGCCCAGCAGAATCATCCCGGCGCAGGTTCCCCAGATCGGCACACCGTTGGCTGCAAGATCGAGAATCGGCAGGCGTAGTTCGAACCGGTCGATCAACTTGCCGATTGTCGTGCTCTCACCGCCGGGGATGACCAGACCATCCAATCCATCCAGATGCTCCGGGAGCCGGACTTCCCTGGCAGACACGCCAATTGCCTGAAACTTGTGGACATGTTCGATAAACGCACCCTGCAGGGCCAGCACTCCAACGGTTGGCATCTGTCAGTCTCCATCTTCCGGATTGCGCCGGACACCTCGCTACTGTCAGTGTCCGGCGCTCGCTTCGGGTTCAGTGCCCCCGCACAGCCAACAGCTCATGCTGCGGGATAGCGCTGATCTCCAACCCCTTCATCGCTTCGCCAATGCCCCGGCTGACTTCAGCCAGGATGCCGGCGTTCCGGAAGTGAGTCGTTGCCTCGACAATCGCCTTGCCGCGAAGTTCCGGGTTGTCGGATTTAAAGATGCCGGAGCCAACAAAGACGCCCTCGGCCCCTAGCTGTAACACCAGTGCAGCATCTGCCGGAGTGGCAATGCCACCGGCACAGAAGAGCACCACCGGCAGCTTGCCAGTCTCGGCGACCTGCAAGACCAGATCGTATGGCGCACCGATATCGCGAGCTTCCGACATCAATTCCTCGCGCGGCATGGCTTGTAGTCGCTTGATTCCGCCCAGAATGTCGCGGAGATGGCGCACCGCTTCAACGATGTTGCCGGTGCCGGCCTCGCCTTTGCTACGGATCATCGCTGCGCCCTCGCCAATCCGACGCAACGCCTCGCCGAGGTTCCGGGCACCACAGACGAACGGCACACCGAACTCGTGCTTGTCGATATGGAAGTTGTCGTCTGCCGGGGTGAGCACTTCGCTTTCGTCGATGTAGTCGACACCAAGCGATTCCAGAATCTGGGCTTCGACAAAGTGTCCGATGCGGGCCTTGGCCATCACCGGGATGGTGACAGCACGCTTGATACCCTCGATCAGATCTGGATCACTCATCCTGGCCACGCCACCATCTCGACGGATATCGGAGGGCACGCGTTCCAGCGCCATCACAGCGCAGGCGCCGGCAGCTTCGGCGATACGGGCATGTTCGGGAGTCACGACATCCATAATGACCCCGCCCTTGAGCATCTGGGCAAGGCCGGACTTGGCGGTGAAGGTTGCCTGTTCCACGGTGTGTCCTCTCAGTGGAAGCGGTGCGAACAACGTCGATGGCACCATGCTGCTCCACAGATCGGCCCCCGCCAACGGCCAATTGGCATCGTCCAATTCCATGCAGGTGTCAATGCGAGACATTGATCCTGTCTGCCAGACGAAATGTGCCGGCAAGCGGTCCCCCTGCACATAATCGGCACTTGGGGTTATGATCGTTGACAAATCTTCTCTACATATCGGTAGTGGCTCTGGGCAGGGGCCGCTTTTGCCTACGCAGGATTGGATGCCACATGCTACGTCGCCTGTTTTTCGTGTTTGCTCTATTGCTTTCAACAGCTACGCTGACAGTCAGTGCCCAACAGCCACAATCAACCGGGGATACGCCGGGATTTGCATCCCATCAGCCAACCGGGGAGGGTCGCCACGACAGGAATCTCGCCGCGAGTGATCGTCAACTCGACTGGATCTACCCTCCCGATGAACGTGTTCGGGTCTCGCCGGCCTTTACCGACATCGTCAGTCTTGAATCAACCTGGGACGATGGCGAAGGATATGGTGACTGTACTGGATCATTCATCGGTCCACGGGTTGTGTTGACCGCGGCTCACTGCCTCTACGACATCGATGCAGAGATTTGGGCCGACGACATCGCTGTCATTCCGGGCATGGATGGGCTAGAGGAACCGCTGGGTTATGTTTGGGCCAACTCCTATTTCGTTCCCACCGGCTATATCGATTCTCTGCCCGGCACCTGGGGCAACATCTGGTTCGACTACGGACTCATCATCATTAATGAAGATCTCGGCAACCAGGCGGGAATGTTGTCTCTCTCCGTGCTCTCCGACACAGCGCTTGGCAGTCCGGCACTTTCCATCTTCTCCGTCGGCTATCCCGCCGACAAGCTGTATGGCACCCAGTGGATCACCGGCGATGCGAAGATAGAGTCCTTCGACGACTATGTCATCTTCCACCGTCTGGACGGCTGGCTGGGCCAAAGCGGCTCACCAGTCATGCGTCTTTCAGACGACGCTGTGATCGGCATTCAGTCGTCGATGATCCGTCAGGACGGCGAGGAATTCGACGTCGC
>CAZRNC010000189.1:0-5988 GCA_964601285.1 uncultured Thermomicrobiales bacterium
CAACGCGACAATCGACCATTACAAGGCTCGCGGTCTCGACCTCACAACGCTGCTCCACGATCCCGCTCCTGCGGAGGCTCCCCGCCGGCGGATGCAAAGCCAGGACCACGGCCTTGAGACGGTGCTCGATCGCACGCTGATCTCACAGTCCATAAATGCGCTCAATGACGGGCAACCGGTCATCCTGGACCTTGAGATTCGAAACCTCAACCGCTCTGCCGGCACAATGCTCGGCGCGGAGGTAACCCGCCGCTATGGTGCAGCCGGACTTCCGGAAGACACGATCAACGTCAACTTCCGTGGGTCTGCCGGGCAGAGCTTCAGTGCATTTCTGCCGCCAGGCATCACACTGACGCTAATCGGAGACGCCAACGACTACGTCGGCAAGGGTTTGTCCGGCGGCAAGATCGTGATCTATCCACCGGATGCGTCTGTGTTTCCGCGTAACGAGAACGTGCTGATCGGCAACGTCGCGCTCTACGGTGCAACCGGTGGTTCAGCTTTCTTCAGCGGCGTTGCCGGAGAGCGCTTTGCCGTCCGGAATAGTGGTGCAAATGCTGTCGTCGAGGGCGTGGGCGATCACGGGTGCGAGTACATGACCGGCGGCACCGTTGTGGTCCTTGGCCGGACCGGACGAAACTTCGCTGCCGGCATGAGCGGTGGCATTGCCTACGTCCTCGATGAACGCGGCGAATTTGCTCGTCGCTGCAATCCCGGAATGGTCGACCTCGAACCGGTCGGCGTTCCCGGTGACGTGCACACGCTGCGGTCGCTCATCGAGCAGCACCATAGGCTGACCGGCAGTCCGAAGGCGGAGCAGTTATTGGACGGTTGGGAATCAGCTATCGGGAAATTCGTGCAAGTCATCCCTCGCGAATACCGCAAGGTACTGACGCACCAGGCTGTTACGAATGGAGCGATCAATGCCTGATCCACGAGGCTTCCTGAAGGTCGCCCGCCAGCCGATACCGAAGCGCCCGGCCCGCGAACGAATTGGTGATTGGCAGGAAATCTACCTGAGACCAGTCGGAGACACGGTTTCGGAGCAAGCATCGCGTTGCATGGATTGCGGTGTTCCGTTCTGCCAATCCGGATGCCCGCTGGGCAACCTGATTCCGGAGTGGAACGATCTGGTCTTTCGCGGACGATGGCGAGAGGCGGCCGACCGGTTGCACGCCACGAACAACTTTCCGGAATTCACCGGCAAGCTTTGCCCGGCGCCATGCGAAGCATCCTGTGTGCTGAACATCAACAGCGATCCGGTAAGCATCAAGCAGATCGAACTCGCAATCATCGATCGCGCCTTCGAAGAGGGCTGGGTACTACCCGAGCCGCCGCCCGTCCGGACCGGCAAGTCGGTTGCCATTGTCGGGTCAGGACCGGCGGGCCTGGCTGCCGCACAGCAACTCAACCGGAGCGGGCACCTGGTCACCGTCTTCGAGCGCGATGACCGGATCGGCGGCCTGCTGCGCTACGGAATTCCCGATTTCAAGATGGACAAGGCGCTGGTCGACCGCCGGCTGACCTTGCTGGCAGAGGAAGGTATCCGGTTTCGACTCGGAGTAGATGTTGGAGTTGACATATCAGCGGCGGCACTGGCCTACGAGTATGATGCCGTCCTGTTGGCGGTGGGGTCCACCACGCCTCGAGACCTCAACGTTCCGGGCCGGCATCTTGACGGCATCCACTTTGCAATGGACTACCTTGCCCAGCAGAACCGGCGACTTGCCGGCGACCATATCCCGCCGGATGACATCATCTCGGCCGAAGGCAAACACGTCGTCATCCTGGGGGGAGGGGATACCGGCGCAGACTGTTTGGGCACGGCCCACCGACAGGGTGCAGCATCGGTGGTCCAACTCCAACGCTGGCCCGAACCTGGTCCGGTGCGCAGTTCGGACAATCCATGGCCGCAGTGGCCCCAGATGTTCCAGATGTCGCCTGCCCACGAAGAGGGCGGGTCTCTGGAATTCGCAGTCGTCACCGAGCGGTTCAGTGGTCACGACCAGCGGGTGGAGAAGCTCCACGCCAGCCGGGGGCGTGCCGGGATCGGTGCAGATGGCAAGCGGATACTGGAGACAATCCCGGACTCAGCATTCGACCTGGCCGCCGATCTGGTGCTGATTGCTATCGGTTACGGTGGTCCCGAGCAACCAGGAGTTGTGGCAGATTTCGGATTGCATCTGACACGCCAGGGCACGATTGCAGCTGGCCCCGATGCGATGACGAGCAATCCGGGAGTGTTCGCCGCCGGCGATGCTTCCCACGGCCAATCCCTGATCGTCACCGCCATCGCCGAGGGCCGCCGTGCCGCTGCCGGCATCGACCGGTATCTGGCGACAATCGGAGATCACTAACGCTCACCAACCGGTATCCACGTCCGGCCGAATTCTCCGGAGTAATGCGACTGCGGGCGGATAATGCGGCCGACGGCTTGCTGTTCGAGGGCGTGGGCGATCCAGCCGGCTGTGCGGCTCGTCGCGAAGACCGGGGTGAATGTTTCAGTTGAGAACCCAAGCCCGTGCATCAGGAGCGCCGTGTAGAACTCGACGTTGGTCTGGAGATTGCGGCCTGGTTTGTATTCCTCAAGCAACCGCAATGCAACTGACTCAACATGACGGGTGAGATCAAAGAGTTCGGGATCGGCGCCGCCCTGTTCGAACAGACGGGTTGCAGCAACGGCCAGAATGTCGGCACGTGGATCACGGACTTTGTAGACACGATGGCCAAATCCCATCAACCGTTCGCCACGCTCCAGCATCGCTCGCATGTGAGACTCTGCACGGTCAGGATGCCCTATCTCGAAGACCATTTCCAGCGCCGGTCCGGGAGCACCGCCATGGAGAGGGCCTTTCAGTGCGCCGATTGCACCGGTCACTGCCGATACCAGGTCAGAACCGGTAGCGATGATGACTCGCGCGGCGAACGTCGACGCATTCAAGCCGTGATCGACAACTGTGTTCAGATAGGTATCCAGCGCCCGAACCCGTTCAGCATCCGGCAGGTCGCCGGTGAGCATATAGAGGAAGTTGGCGGAGTGGCCCAGATCGTTGCGTGGTGCAACCGGTTCCTGGTCGTTTCGTAGCCGGGTATAGGCGGCGACAATCGTTGCGATCTGGGCGACCAGAGCATAGCGGGCTTCTTCAGAACCGGCTGTCAAGGAGATCGTGGCACAGCCCATCAGCAGCGCGTCCATCGGGTCAATACTGCGGTCGGCAGCAGCTCGCAGCAGGTCAAGCGTTGCCGGCGCAATCTCTCGATTGGCGGCCAACCGACCGGTGAGAGAGTCCAGTTCGCCAGTGTCCGGCAGGCGGTCGTTCCAGAGCAGGAAGACCATCTCCTCGAACGTTGCCCGTGAAGCGATCTCCTCTGCCGTGAATCCTGCTATCACCAGTTCGCCAGCCAGTCCATCAACATGGCTCAAACGCGTCTCGGCGGCAACGATGCTATCCAACCCGGCGTGGATTTGTGGTGCGGTCATTGCAGTCTCATTTCTAATCAAGATGCAAACATCCTTGAGCAACGGTAAGATTCCAGAATCAAGGTTGTCAATCTTGATTTCTGAATCAAGTCAGAACTAGCATCGTAGAGACGATCCGCCGGGTCGTCTCTACCGGGCAGGGGAAGCACAAGGTGACCAAACATCTCACAGCAGATGAGGCGGCCGAGGCGCTCGGCATCCGGGTGGATACGCTCTATGCCTACGTCAGCCGGGGACTAATCCGGTCGGAGCCGTCAACGGATGGCACACGGGCAAGACGCTACCTTGCAGAGGATGTCCAACGACTCCAACGCCGGCAGTCTGCCCGTCGCAATCCGGCACAAGCCGCTGAGCCGCCGCTGACCTGGGGGTTTCCCGTCTTTGATTCTGCGATTACGCTGCTCGACGGCAAGACTGTCTGTTACCGCGGCCACGAGGTCACCGACCTGACGAAATCCCGGACTATCGAAGAGGTTGCCGGACTGCTCTGGCGCAGCAATCTCGACCAACCAATCGAACTCCCGGAACTGGATGCCGCCGATACCGGGTTCCAGGCCGATCTCACACGTGTGTTCCCCGAACACCAGGTAGATCCAATCCCGGCGTTCCAGATACTGGTGAACTGGCTGGGCACTGGAGACCTCGCCGCCTACGATTTCCGGCCCGATTCGGTGATCAGCAAAGGGGAGGCGACCCTCCGACACCTGACATACCGTGTCTCAGGATGCACTCACGCTGGTATCGCCGCCTGCTTGCAACGTGCCTGGGCACCGGGGAAACCGAACGCCGAACAACTGCTGAACGCGGCGCTTATTCTCTGTGCCGACCACGAGTTGAACGCATCATCGTTCACCGTCCGCTGTATTGCGTCTACCCGAGCACCGGTTCACGCTGCCGTTTCAGGTGGGATGTCGGCGTTGATGGGCGCGAGGCACGGCGGTGCGAGCCTGGCGGTTGAAGCACTGTTTGACGAGGTCGACCGGACTGGTGACCCGGTGCGGGTAATTTCCCAACGTTTACGACGAGGCGAGCCACTACCAGGATTTGGTCACCGGCTCTATCCAAATGGTGACCCGCGAGCCGAGGCGTTGCTGGATCTCTGCGAACGGGATTCGATAGCAAATGCGTTGGCACAGGCAGGTCGAGAACTCACCGGACTTCATCCAAACGTTGAGTATGGACTGGTCACGCTGGGACGTTCAATCGGCGCCCCGGCCGGCGCGGCGCTAACGATCATGACCATTGGACGCACGGTCGGCTGGATCGCGCATGCGCTTGAGGAGTACCAGCGCAACGAGATGATCCGCCCACGCGCCCGCTATACCGGTCCGCCACCGATTGACCACAGCCCGGCAACTGGCTAGAGTAGCGTCAGTACAGGATTGAAGGGATACATAATGGCAAATCAGATTAGCAGCAACATTTTCGAACTGGAACCGATCGGCCTGCCGGGCGAAGAGGAGCAGATTCTCCGTGGCGGCGCGCATCTCTTTCCAAAACTGGGCGAAGCCTTCGACGGTATCAGCCAGATCGGCGTGATCGGCTGGTCGTCCCAGGGGCCGGCCCAGGCACAGAACCTGCGCGAATCGCTGGCCGGCACCGACATCAAGGTCGTCGTCGGGCTGCGTGAAAACTCGCGATCGATTCCATCGGCCGAGGCGGCAGGGTTCACTCGCGCCGATGGCACGCTCGGTGAGATGTTCGACGTCATCCGCAACTCCGACATGGTATTGCTGCTGATTGCTGACGCGGCACTGGCCGGCCAGTATCAGGACATCTTCGACGCCCTCAAGCCCGGCGCAACGCTTGGACTCTCCCACGGCTTTCTGCTGGGGCATCTCAACAGTGTCGGCGACAAGTTCCCGGACAACATCAACGTCGTTGCCGTCTGCCCGAAGGGGATGGGTCCATCCGTCCGCCGGCTCTACGAACAAGGCTCCGGCATCAACGCCAGCTTTGCCGTCCATCAGGATGTCAATGGCAAAGCGACCGATTATGCGCTTGGCTGGGCGGTCGGCCTCGGTTCACCGGCAACCTTCCAGACGACGCTTGAAGGTGAGTACACCTCGGACATCGTCGGCGAGCGGGCTATCCTGCTGGGAGCGGTCCATGGTGTTGTCGAATCGCTCTACCGCTGGTTCATCCAGCAGGGCCAGGAACCGGAGACGGCGTTCGTCAATTCGGTCGAGTCGATTACCGGGCCAATCAGCCGCACGATCTCCCGCGACGGCATCCTGGCGGTCTATGAACAGCTCGACGAGCAGGGCAAGGCAGACTTCCGGCACACCTACTCAGCAGCCTATGGTCCTGCCTACGCGCTGGTTTCCGAGATCTACGATGAAGTAACGACCAACAACGAGATCCGCAGCGTCATCCTGGCTTGCGACCGCCTGCCGAAACAGCCCATGGGAACTGTCGAAGGCAGCGCGATGTGGCAGGTTGGAGCGCAGGTTCGGGCCACCCGTGACCAGCGCGAAATTCCGATCAACGCTTTCACCGCCGGTGCG
>CAZRNC010000190.1:0-5982 GCA_964601285.1 uncultured Thermomicrobiales bacterium
CGACAGCAACGCCTGAGCCAACGGCAACCCCGGAACCAACGGCAACCCCGGTGCCACCCACAGCCACCCCGGTTCCGCCAACGCCAACGCCGGTGCCGACCGCAACTCCGGTTCCACCGACTCCAACGCCAACGCCGGTTCCTCAACCGATTGGTTATTCCGGATCCGGTGCTGATGTTGTTGTGATTCAGAAGCCAGGCGCTGCCGACGATCCGGTCATTGTCTATGTCTGGGGAAACTCTGCATCCCGTCACTTTGCCGTAAAGGGATACGACGCGGCTGGAAACTCCACCGGCCTCCTGGTGAATACCACTGACGTCTATGAAGGGACCGTTCCGCTCGACTTCCGCAGCGGCAATTTGACCACGATGCTTGAGATTACCGCCACTGGTGAGTGGTATTTCGAGATCCGGCCGTTGGCCTCTGCCCGAATTGCCAACGCACCGGGCTCGATTGAAGGCTCCGGTGACGAGGTGTTCATTGTCACCGGTAACACGTCTACGGCCTACATCACCGGCAATGCTGCCGACCGCCACTTTGCCGTCGTGACCTATGGCTCCCGCTCCAACCTGGCCGTCAACACCACCGACCCCTACGCAGGCCGCGTCATCATCCCGGCCGACACGTTCATTGTCGAGGTGGATGCCGAGGGGCCATGGGCGATCGAGTTTGAGTAGCAAGGTTCGGATGTGGGCAGTTCGCTAGTTGGGCAGGATCATTGACAATGCAGTACACCTACGGCAGTATGCACAAAGGCAATAGTTGCTAACAGATTTGCTGGTCGAAAGTGAGCTTGACTTGGCAGGTAGTGAAAATGAGATCCAGGCGGCATTGAAAAGCAAGATTGGACCATGGTCAGAAGTCAAGCTGGAGATTATCCGGAAGTATGCTCATGCATACTCGGTGATTCTCAGTGCGCCGGGGCAAAAGAGATTTCATCATGTGTATGCCGATGCCTTTGCTGGCGCAGGTAGCCACCTTTCAAGAGCGTCTGGTGAAATAGTCCCGGGTAGTCCAAAGATTGCTCTGGAGACTATCCCGCCGTTTGCCGAGTATCACTTCGTCGACATTCAGCACTTGCGGGTCCAGGCACTTGAGTCTATTGCTGACAATCGGACCGACGTGTTTGTTCATCATGGTGATGCAAACGAAGTGTTGATTCACCAGGTCCTCCCGCGGATCAAGTATGAAGAGTATCGACGCGGGCTCTGCCTACTTGACCCTTACGGAATGCACTATGAGTGGCGTGTCGTTGAGGCTATCGGAAAAATGCGAACCATTGACCTGTTTCTGAACTTTCCAATCATGGACATAAACATGAATGCTCTGCGTCGAGATTCAGTAAATGTTACTGAATCCCAGGTGAGACGGATGACCCGTTTCTGGGGAGATGAGTCGTGGCGCAGAGACTTTTACTCACCGAATGTACAGTTAGGCCTGTTCGGGGGCGACAATACCGCAAAGGTGTCAAACAACGATGCTGTCGTATACGCATACATTGAGCGACTAAAACGCCTTGCTGGCTTCTCGTACGTACCAGCACCATTGCCGATGACGAACAGTATTGGCCGTACGGTCTACTACCTGATCTTCGCTGCACATAATCGGGCTGCCAGTAGTATAGTAGAACAAATATTCGAGAAATATCGAACCTAGGAGGCATAGATGGCGAACTCATCCTCGATCGAGTGGACGGAAGCGACTTGGAACCCTCTTACCGGTTGCACGAAGCTCAGCGCTGGATGTAAGAATTGCTACGCTGATCGAATGGCGAAGCGGTTACAAGCCATGGGGAGTCCTAACTACCGAAATGGTTTCAAAATCACACTGCACGAGCACATGCTGGAAGTTCCCTTCAAGTGGCGAAAGCCTCGGAAGGTGTTTGTCAACTCCATGAGTGACTTGTTTCATCCACAAGTCCCTGACGAGTTTATCCATAAAGTCTTCGATGTAATGTTGCGCTGTCCCCAGCATCAGTTCCAGGTACTCACCAAGCGACCCGAGAGAGTAGCTCAAATGAGCGATTCCCTTCCGTGGCCGAGCAATATCTGGATGGGAACTAGTGTGGAAGATCTGCGGGTAGTCAGTCGAATCGACTACCTGAGGGATGTAGGCGCTCAGGTCCGCTTCTTGTCTCTTGAGCCGCTTCTCGGACCATTGCCAAGATTGAATCTTCTAGATATCCACTGGGTGATTGTCGGGGGCGAGTCAGGTCCGAAAGCTCGACCGATAGATGAGGCTTGGGTAACTGATCTTCGGGACCAGTGCGTCGAATGGGGTATTCCATTCTTCTTCAAACAATGGGGTGGACGCAACAAGAAGAAGACTGGGCGCTTACTTGAAGGTCGAACCTGGGATGAGTTTCCAGAAGCTCAACTGATGGATTATTCGGTGCCTGCACAGGCGTAGTTGCCAGACGACCAGCCTGCATCTCGCTGACCAACGATGAGGTACGGGCGATTCAGGCGGTCGCGCACTCGATCGGTATCACCCCGTCACAGGTGGTTGATGGTGGTTACGATCTGACGCCCGGTTCGCATGTCGGCGGGATCCAGCTGGAGACGCTTTCAATCACGATCCAGCCGAAGCTGCCGATCGAACGGCTGCTCTTTCTGATCTCCTACACGCTCGACCGTCAACGCTGGCAGGACACTGATTTCAACTTCGTTGAACGTCCCGATCTGCTGGAGGCGATCATTCCCGGCTTCGTCTCGCAGGTGCGACGGGCGATCAACCGGGGCGTGCTGCAAGGTTATCGCAGCGAGGAGGATGCGCTCCAGACGGTGCGCGGACGGATCCGGTTCGACGACCAGATTCGCAATCGCTATGGTATCGCGCCGCCGGTCGAGGTGCGTTTCGACGAGTTCACCGAGGACATCGAGGAGAACCGCCTGCTGAAGGCGGCGATCTACCGGCTGGGACGGATGCGGATCCGTTCGGAACGGTCCCGGCTGGCGCTGCGGGCGTTCGATTCGGCGCTGGCGAATGTGCAGCCGGTCGAATACCACCCGCGCCACCTGCCGGACATCACCTGGAACCGGCTGAACAGCCACTACCGCCCGGCGATTGACCTGGCAAAACTGATCCTGCGTGCCACGACCTTCGATGTCGATCATGGCCGGGTTCGCTCGTCGGCATTCCTGATCGACATGAACCAGCTCTTCGAGGATTTCGTCGCCATTGCCCTGCGCGAATCGCTCGGACTGTCCGACAAGACATTTATCCGGGGCGCGGCCGGACGACGGCTAATGCTCGACCAGCAGGAAACGGTGCGGCTGCGTCCCGATCTCTCCTGGTGGGAGGGTGGCGAGTGTGTCTTCGCCGGCGATGTGAAATACAAGCGGGTGAACCCGGCCGGCTACGTCCATGCCGATCTCTACCAGATGCTGGCCTACACCATCGCCGCCGGTCTGCCGGGCGGACTCCTGATCTACGCCGCCGGCGAGACCGACGAAGCTACCCACCAGATCCGCCACGCCGGCAAGACGCTCCGGGTGATGACGCTCGACCTGCAAGGCACGCCCGATACCATCCTCGCCCGGATTGACGATGTCGCCAGGGAAGTCCGCCGGCTCAGGGGAGGCAACAGGGTCGCAGGGGCGCAATTCATTGCCACCAGCACCAACTAATTCAGAATCATCGAATGTACGCGAGGAAGAACGGCGTTTAGATTGTCATCCCTTCGACGTTGCTCAGGATGACAGTGAAAAGGGCATGTACAAGCCAAAACCGGAATGGGTTGGTACTGGTGGCGATGAATCGCGCCCCTACGACGAAGCAGGAGCATCCACCACAAACCGCTCGATCTGGCAGCTCGGGGAGATCTCCCGCAACCCGGCGATCAACTCATCGGTGGCGGCCTGGAGCTGGTCCGGAGTGAACGGTGGCAGGGTGTCGAGGATGAAGTAGATGTTGGTGGTTGCCGGGGTGATTTGCGTCCGGGCGCACTGTCGCCAGTTCCAGCGCCGGCAGGTGACGCCGGTCGAATCGGCCCAGATCGCTTCGCCCGGGCTGGCCGTCTCGATCTCGCCGGTGCCCATTGCGTCAAACGGCTCGCTGCCACTGGCGAACCTCAGCACCACATCACTAGACAGGTTGTCACGATCCTCCCCGCCAATCGGCAGCACATGACGGATGCTTACCGCGTTGTAGAGATCGACGATCGCGTTGATCGCCGGCAAGTCGTTGCCCTTGAGCGTCCATCCCAGCAACGCCTCCGCCGAGCAGAGGAATTTGCTCGGTTTGGCCCCGAACTCCCGGAATGCCTCCCGCCAGGCCGCCACATGCGGATGCGACACCGGCTTCGCATCGCCGAACACTTCCCGGGCGTGCGCTTCCGCCTCCCGCAACATGGCGATCGATGCGGCGCTGCTCTCGCTGTTCACCACTCCCGAGGCGTAGATTACGCCGACTGCATATCCCGGAAACCGCTTGAAGATCTCCGGATCGACACTTACGTTGTGCATGCTGATTAGCTCCTTCTCATTGATGCTATCCAGCGTTCCAGGTGGACCGATGTGTCATTCCGACGAAGGAGGAATCCGTAACCCTTTGGAGAGTGCGGATTCGTCCTTCGTCGGAATGACAGTTGTACGTCCGTGGTTCTGATCTAGCCGTTGAATCTCCCCAGCGCTTCCTTCATCCGGGAGAGCGCCTTGTCGATGTTCTCCAGCGAGTTGGCGTAGGAGATGCGCAGGTAGCCCTTGCCGTAGTCGCCGAAGGCCGAGCCATCGACGGCGGCGACGCCGGCTTCATTCAACAAGTAATCTCCGATGTTATCGCCATAGTGGGAAACGTTGGGGAAGACGTAGAAGGCGCCGAGCGGGAGCTTGCAGGTGATGCCGGGGATGTCGTTCAGCCCGTCGACGATGAAGTCACGCCGCTTCTGGAACTCGGCAACCATCCGGTCGATCGGCTCTTGCGGGCCGGTCAGCGCAGCAACGCCGGCGACCTGGGTGAAACCGGGCGTGCAGGAGTTGCAGTTGATCGCCAGCCTGGTCACCTGGGCGGCGATGTCGGTCGGCATCACGCCGTAGCCCAGCCGCCAGCCGGTCATGGCGAAGGTCTTGCTGAAGCCGTCCAGAATGACGGTGCGCTCCTGCATGCCGGGATAGCTGATGATGCTCGGCTGTTCGAAATCGCCGTAGATGATCTTGCGGTAGATCTCGTCGGACATGACGACGAAGTTGTGTTCAACGGCCATGCGGGCCAGTTCGCCGAGGTCCTCGCCGGTCAGGATGCCGCCGGTCGGGTTGGCCGGCGAGTTGATGATAACCAGCCGGGTGCGCTCGTTGACCAGCGACTTCAGCTCGTCCATATCAAAACGGAAGTCAAGCTCCTCGCGGATCGGCAGCGGCACCGGTTTCGCGCCGGCAAAGTTGACGACCGAGCCGTAGATCGGGAAACCGGGATCGGGATAGATGACCTCGTCGCCCTCGCCGGCCAGCGCCAGAATCAGGAAGAACATGATCGGCTTGCCACCGGGCGTCACGACAACGTTGTCCGGGATGATCTCGACGCCACGGGTGGCGCTCACCTCATCGGCGATCGCCTTGCGAAGATCGGGAATGCCGGCCGGCGGGGTGTAGTGCGTCTCGCCGCTGCGTAGCGCCTCGACCCCGGCCTCAATGATATGTGCCGGCGTGTCGAAATCCGGCTCGCCCAGTTGCAGGTGGATGATCTCCTTGCCCTGGGCTTCGAGCGCCCGTGCGCGGACCATCACATCGAATGCGCTCTCCGTACCCAGCCGGCCCATCCGTTCGGCAAATTGCAGTGGTGTCGTCGCCATGGTGTGTTCCCCCGCCTCTATCTCGTTCATCGCATGATCTCGCCGGCGAAATCGTAACACCGGGAGGGCGCAGTGCGCGTTGCATGCTTTCGTACGGGCGCAATTCATTGCGCCCCGTTTGCCCCACTAGGTTTCAGGCAGGGCGCAATGAATTGCGCCCGTACGATGAAGAAGGGCCTTTTCACAACGCCGGC
>CAZRNC010000191.1:0-1713 GCA_964601285.1 uncultured Thermomicrobiales bacterium
TGGCGCTCGCGCCGGCGGACTTGGCTGGTGGTGGCACACCACCGAAGACACGATGGACAAGGTTGACCCTGACCATCTTGAGCGGGACATCCGCATCTATGTTGAGACCGTTGGGCACCTTGCTGCGGCAACGGTATTGCCGTTTGACCTGACGTCCGTCGTATCCGAGATCAGCACGGCACTTGATGAGATCGAACCACTGTGGGCTGACCTTCCGGGGCGTGGTGATGATGCCGCCGGATTTGCTGCCTTGCGGGAAGATCTGGTTGCGCTTGAGTCAGCAGCCAGCGAGTTGAACGTTCGCATCGCGAGTTCGAGGAGCGATGGCGCGACGCTCAACCGGCAGGTGATCGAGGCGTGCAAACTGCTCATGCCGTTGAACTACACCGTTCGGGGGCAGTTCGATCACGATCCGGCGCTCAATTCGCCGCCGGTGCCGTCACTCCGTCCGTCCAAACCGGTTGTTTCGATGAGCGACGACGAGTTCTGGGGCGCAAGTCACAAACTTCGCCGCGAAATCAACCGTGCGAGGGCCGCGATTCGTGCCGCTACGGTGGCCATCGAAGCGTAATTGCAAGCCTGGGGTTGTTTGCCCGCTAGTCATTGAATATCCGGGGAATCTGCTATACTCCGTCAATAGGAGTGGGCGCGTAGCTCAGCTGGTTAGAGCGCACGGTTCACATCCGTGAGGTCACTGGTTCGAGTCCAGTCGTGCCCACAAGAGCGGCCGTCAACACGGCCGCTCACTCATATCCGGGAAAACCGATTTTGGTCCCCGTGCTCTGACCGTCTGACGGGAGAGTGCCGAAATGGCATCCGACGAACTGATTCTGCTGACCCCGGAGGGGAAACTCGAGCTGGAATCCGAACTCAAGACATTGCGGGATGTCAAACGCAAGCAAATACTTGAACGAATCAACGACCTCTCTTCTGCCGGCGATGCGTCTGATGACTCAGACTACGACAACGCCAAGGAAGAGTTGATCCAGCTCGACGCCCGGGTGCGTGAAATCCAGAATATTCTCGATGATGCACGCATCGTGGAGCATGTAGAGACCGACGGCTCCGTCTCGTTTGGTTCGACGGTGACGGTCGAAGACGAAAGCGGAGAGACAGATACCTGGACAATCGTTGGTCCGCAAGAGGCGAACGCCCGTATGGGCAAGATCTCGAACGTGTCGCCGGTTGGCAGCGCGCTGATTGGTAAACGCACGGGCGACTCGGTGACCGTTGAGGCGCCGGGAGGAACGATTGTCTTCCACATTCGGGACGTTCAGTAAGGGCAGCTCCATTGCCCGCATCGAGACCCGAGGCGCCGCGGATGTGGGAAGCACACCGCGGCATTTTCTTGCCCGGAACGCACTACGAAAGGGACCAGGATGGAATTGAATGAACAACAAGCTGTCCGGCAAGCCAAGGTGGACGAACTCCGCGAAGCCGGAATCGAACCATATCCGCCACGATCGGAACGGACACATACCGCAGCGGAGGCCGTATCGCTGTTTGAGGCGGCTGAATCAGTATCGGAAGAAACGCCGGAACCGATCCCTGCGACAGTCGCCGGCCGGGTCGTTTCGTTCCGCCACATGGGCAAGTCGGTGTTCGCGCACGTCGAGGATGGCACCGGCAGGATTCAACTCTACCTGCGCCTGAACACCATCGGTGAGGAAGCGTTTCAGGCATTCCTGAAGTACATCGACCTGGGCGATTTTG